>JAENWO010000026.1 GCA_016649925.1 Actinomycetales bacterium | reverse complement strand
TACGACACGATGCAGTACATCAAGCCGCAGATCCAGACCGTCTGCCTCGGCCAGGCGGCCTCCGCGGCCGCCGTGCTGCTCGCCGCGGGCTCCCCGGGCAAGCGCCTCGCTCTCCCGAACGCCCGGGTGCTCATCCACCAGCCCTCGCTCGAGGGCGGCGGCTACGCCCAGGCCTCGGACATCGAGATCCACGCGAACGAGGTGCTCCGCATGCGCGAGTGGCTCGAGGACACGATCTCCATGCACTCCGGTAAGCCGGTCGAGGACGTCCGCCACGACATCGAGCGGGACAAGATCCTCTCCGCCGCGCAGGCCCTCGAGTACGGGCTCGTGGACCAGGTGCTGGAGAGCCGCAAGGCCGCTGTCCTGACGGTCGGGAAGTAGCGGATCGGACATCGGGTCCCGCCGCGCGACCGACACGCGGCGGGCCTTGGACCAAATGCGCGTGCGCCCAACATAGTGTGAAATGGTTCTTAGACAGCCGCGGGCGCGGACTGCGACCGGTTGACAACGCACGACGGCGAGGATGGTGGCTGATGGCTCGAGTTGGAGAGGGCGCCGACCTGCTCAAGTGCTCGTTCTGCGGCAAGAGCCAGAAGCAGGTCAAGAAGCTCATCGCGGGCCCCGGCGTGTACATCTGCGACGAGTGCATCGACCTCTGCAACGAGATCATCGAGGAGGAGCTCGCGGAGGCGAACGAGCTCGGCCTCGTCGACCTGCCGAAGCCTCGCGAGATCTTCTCCTTCCTCGAGCAGTACATCATCGGCCAGGAGGGCGCGAAGCGTTCCCTCGCGGTGGCCGTCTACAACCACTACAAGCGGGTCCAGGCCGGGGAGACGGCAGGCACCACGAGCGGCGACGGCGACGAGGTGGAGCTCGCGAAGTCCAACATCCTGCTCATCGGTCCCACCGGGTGCGGCAAGACGTACCTCGCCCAGACGCTCGCGAAGATGCTCAACGTCCCGTTCGCGATCGCGGACGCCACGTCCCTGACCGAGGCGGGCTACGTCGGCGAGGACGTCGAGAACATCCTGCTCAAGCTCATCCAGGCCGCGGACTTCGACGTCAAGAAGGCCGAGACGGGCACCATCTACATCGACGAGATCGACAAGATCGCCCGCAAGTCCGAGAACCCGTCGATCACGCGGGATGTCTCCGGTGAGGGTGTGCAGCAGGCGCTGCTCAAGATCCTCGAGGGGACGCAGGCCTCCGTGCCTCCGCAGGGTGGACGCAAGCACCCGCACCAGGAGTTCATCACGATCGACACGACGAACGTGCTGTTCATCGTGGCGGGTGCGTTCTCCGGCCTGGACGAGATCATCGCCTCCCGCTCCGGGCGCCGTGGCATCGGCTTCGGCTCTCCGCTGCACAGCGCCGACGACGCCGACGTGATCGACGACGTGATGCCCGAGGACCTGCTGAAGTTCGGTCTCATCCCGGAGTTCATCGGCCGCCTGCCGGTCATCACGACGGTGACCCAGCTCGACGCGCCCGCGCTGACCCGGATCCTGACCGAGCCGCGCAACGCCCTCATCCGGCAGTACCAGCGGATGTTCGAGATCGACGGCGTCGAGCTCGAGTTCACCGACGAGGCGATCTCCTCGGTTGCAGACCTGGCGATCCTGCGCGGCACCGGAGCGCGTGGCCTGCGGGCCATCATGGAGGAGGTCCTCCAGCCGGTGATGTTCGACGTGCCGAGCCGTGAGGACATCGCGCGGGTGGTCATCACGCGCGAGGTGGTGCTCGAGAACGTCAACCCCACGCTCGTCCCGCGTGAGGCACCGCGAACCAAGCGTGCGCCGCGCGAGAAGTCGGCCTGAGCCCGCTCAGTCGGTCAGATGTCCCAGGGCGTCGTCCAGGTCGGCGATGAGGTCGATCACGTCCTCGATCCCCACGGAGAGCCGCACCACGTTCTCCGGGACGGCCAGCGGCGTCCCGCGCACCGAGGCATGCGTCATCTCGGCCGGGTAGGCGATGAGTGACTCCACGCCACCGAGCGACTCGGCGAGCTGGAACAGGTGCGTGCCCTCGGCGAGCCGGCGAGCGGCGGCGGGTCCGTGGGCCAGCGCCAGCGCCATCATGCCTCCGAACCCGGACATCTGCCGCGCGGCGATGTCGTGGCCCGGGTGCTGTGGCAGACCCGGGTAGTAGACGCGCTCGATGGCCGGAAGCCCCACGAGGTGCTCCGCGATCGCCTGGGCGTTCTCACTGTGCCGTCGCATCCGCACGGCCAGCGTCTTGATCCCGCGGACGGTGAGCCAGGCGTCCATGGGCGACGAGACGGCGCCGACGGCGAGCTGTAGGAAGCCGATCTGCTCGGCGAGAGCGTCATCGTTCAGCACGACGGCGCCCCCGAGGACGTCTGAGTGACCGCCGAGGTACTTCGTGGTCGAGTGCACCACGACGTCGGCGCCGAGCGCGAGTGGCTGCTGCAGCGCGGGGGAGGCGAACGTGTTGTCGACGACGACGAGTAGTCCGGCGTCGTGACCGAGCTCGGCGAGCGTCGCGATGTCGGTGATCTTCATCAGCGGGTTGCTGGGCGTCTCGACCCAGAGGATCTTCGTGGTCCCCGGCCGGATGGCTGCCCGGACGACGTCGGGATCGGAAAGCTCGGTCGCGGTGACCTCCACCCCCCAGGGTCCGTGGACCTGGTCGATCAGCCGGTGCGTGCCCCCGTAGACGTCGTTGCCGAGCACCATGTGGTCGCCGGGACGCAACGCGGTGCGCAGCAGGGTGTCCTCAGCGGCCAGTCCGGACGCGAAGGAGAAGGCGTGCCGGCCGCCCTCGAGCGAGGCGATCAGGGTCTGCAGCGACGTCCTCGTCGGGTTGCCGCTGCGGTTGTACTCGTATCCACCGCGAAGCCCACCGATGCGGTCCTGGACGAACGTGGAGGTCTGGTAGATCGGGAGGATCACCGCGCCGGTGGTGGGGTCGAACTCCTGGCCGGCGTGGATCGCCCGGGTGTCGAAACCGGTCATGTCGGTTCTCTCCTTACATCGCCCGCGTACGCCAGCAGGTCGTGGCGGGTCAGCACTCCCACCGGTTTCCCGGCGTCGGTGACCATCAGGGCATCGGCGCGGGACAGTGCCGACCTGGCTGCGCTGACGGGTTCGTTGATCCCGATCAGCGGCAGTGGTGGGCCGACGAACTTGGCCACCGGATCGGTCATGGTGGCCTCGCCCGAGAACACCAGGTTCACCAGTGCGCGTTCGTCGATGGCACCGGCCACCTCACCCATCACCACGGGGGGCTCGGCGGAGAGGATCGGCAGTTGGGAGACCCCGTACTCCGTCAGGATGTTGATGACCTCGCGGACGGTGTCGGACGGATGGGCGTGCACCAGGTCCGGCAGGTGGTCGGTCTTGGCCACCAGGACGTCGGCCACGGTGCGCTCGTCGGAGTCGTCGGCGAACCCGTACGAGCGCATCCATGCGTCGTTGAAGATCTTGCCGAGATAGCCCCGGCCGCCGTCGGGCAACAGGACCACCACGACGTCGTCGGGGCCGAGCTCAGCGGCGATCCGGAGTGCGGCGACCACGGCCATGCCGCTGGACCCGCCGACGAGGATGCCTTCCTCCTGGGCGAGGCGTCGGGTCATCGCGAAGGATTCGGCATCGGACACGGCGACGACCTCGTCGACCACGCTCGGGTCGTACGCGTCGGGCCAGAAGTCCTCACCGACGCCCTCCACGAGGTACGGGCGACCGGTCCCCCCGGAGTAGACGGATCCCTCCGGGTCCGCCCCGACGATCCGGACGGCGCCTTCGGAGATCTCCTTGAGGTACCGCCCGGTGCCGCTGATGGTGCCACCAGTGCCGACCCCGGCGACGAAGTGCGTGACCCGCCCGTCGGTGTCCCGCCAGATCTCCGGACCCGTCGTCTCGTAGTGGCTGAGCGGACCGTTCGGGTTCGCGTACTGGTTCGGCTTGAAGGCGCCGGGGATCTCGGCCGCGAGCCGGTCCGAGACGCTGTAGTAGGAATCCGGGCTGTCGGGCGCCACGGAGGTGGGGGTGATGACGACCTCGGCGCCGTACGCGCGGAGCACGCTGCGCTTGTCCTCCCCGACCTTGTCCGGGACGACGAAGACGCACCGGTAGCCCCGCTGCTGGGCGACCAGGGCGAGACCGACACCGGTGTTGCCCGACGTCGGCTCGACGATCGTGCCGCCGGGCCCGAGCCTGCCCTGCGCCTCGGCCGCCTCGATGATCCGCTTGGCGATGCGGTCCTTGCTCGAGCCACCGGGGTTGAGGTACTCGAGCTTGACGAGGACGGTGGCCCGCACGCCGGCCGCCACGTGCTGGAGCTTGACCATCGGGGTGTCGCCGACCAGGTCGACGATCGACTCTGCGTACGTCATGCCCTGTCCTCGCTCGCTCACCGCGAGCCATACCGCAGGAGGTTGTTGTCCGGGTCGATGTGTGCGCCTTCTCGCTGGCCGCACGGCGTCTGGACGGGTTCGCGGTCGTCCCACCCGGTGGCCAACACCTCGGCGTGGTCCACGCGGAGGAACACGGCCGCCGCTCCGACCGCGGGCTCCAGGTCCGGCATCAGGGCCAGGTGCAGCTCCGCGGCGTCGCGCCGCGCGAACGCGTAGGTCCCGTCGTAGAGCTCGACGGCGAACCCCAGGTCCCGGTAGTGGCTCACCGAGCGCTCGAGGTCCGTCACGGGCCGGACGGGAGCGAGGAGAAGCAGCGTCGGTCTCTTCATCCCTCGACGGTACGCCGCGGACTCACGACGTGAAAGGGGTCGCGTCCCAGGCCGAGGTGCTGCACGCTAGGAGTGACCGATCCACGACAACGGAACAGGTGACGCGACGATGAAGCTCGATCTGCCCGAACTCCCCGCAGACCAACTGGTGGCCACCGTGGTGCTCGACAGCACCCGGGAGAGCGAGACGGGGGAGCAGGCGGTCATGACCCGCTGGCAGGACCTGCGCCGGTCCCTGACGAAGCAGGGTGCCGGCTCGCGGCTGCTGGACACGATCGAGGAGCGTGTCGACGTGCCCACCCGGGTCGGCCGCCCGCACGGCCGGGTGATCATCGCCACCGAGGGGCAGATCCACCTCGACCGCGTGCTGCTCGCGCCGCCGGCCTCCGACGGTGCGGTGCTCGACCGTGCTCCGCACGCGTTCGCGCTCGCCCGGGTGGCCGACTGCCGGGTGCGCTACCTCGTCGTCGAGGTGGACCGCGCCGGCGCGGACCTCACCTGGGTCGACTCGGCGGTCCCGGTGTCCGAGGGCCACGCGACGCACGAGGAGGTCCGGGGGGACCACGACGAGCTGGCGAAGGCGCAGGCCGGCGGTCTCTCGCAGCGCCGGGTCGAGAGCCGCGCGGAGGACTCCTGGGAGCGCAACGCCGAGCAGGTCGCCGCGGAGATCGACCGGGTGGTGGCCGCCCGTCGCCCGGACCTCGTCCTGCTCACCGGCGACGTCCGGGCCGTCTCGCTCGTCTCGGGCGAGCTCGGGGGTGCTGCGCGTGAGGTGACCGTCGAGGTCGAGGGGGGTGCTCGCGCCGAGGGCGTGAACCGAGGGTCCTTCGCCGCCGCTGTCGACGGGGTGCTGGCGGAGTTCCGGCTCCGCCGCCGCGAGCAGTCCCTGGACCGGTTCCGGCAGGAGATCGGACGCGACGGGTCCGCGGTGGTCGGGGTGGAGGACGTCGTGGACGTCCTGCGCAAGGGCCAGGTCGCCGAGCTGGTCATCACCGAGGACGTCGCGGGACCGCCGTCGAGCATCTCCGGCCGGTTGCTCTGGGTCGGCACCCACGGCACCCAGATCGGCGTCAGCCGCCAGGAGGTGGTGGACCTCGGGGTCGAGGAGCCGGTGCAGCTGCGTGCGGACCTGGCCCTGGGGCGGGCGGCGCTGGAGCAGGGTGCCGGCATCACGGTCGCCGACCCGGCGAGCGTTCATCTCGTCGACGGCATCGGGGCACTCCTGCGGTGGCACGACGCCTCGACGCCCGCGGAGAGCCTCTACTCCCTGAGCCGCGACACCGCCAGCGGATGATCGGGCCCTCGCCCCATCACCGAACGCGTACTTGTCCGTCATATCCTCGGTATGCGCCGGAGGAGTATGCGTTCGGCGGGAGTTCCTGGACCCGGCTCGGACGGCGGAGGCGGGTGGCGCCCAGGGGTCCGTAGGATCGGGGCCATGAGCGCCCCCGCCGAGCCGCCCGCCGAGCCGCCCGCCGAGCTCCTCCGGCTGCGCGGCAGCATCGACAACATCGACGCCGCCCTCGTCCACCTGCTCGCCGAACGGTTCAAGTGCACGCAGGACGTGGGGCGGCTCAAGGCCGACCTCGGGCTCCCACCGTCGGACCCCGGCCGCGAGTCCCGGCAGATCGACCGGTTGCGGGCCCTCGCCGCGGAGGCGGGGCTGGACCCGGTGTTCGCGGAGAAGTTTCTCAACTTCATCGTCGCCGAGGTGATCCGCCACCACGAGGACATCGCGAGCGAACGCCCCCAGGGTTGAGCGTCCCGCCGACCCTTGACGCAGGTGCCCGTCCGGAACCGACGACGATGGCGTCGACCACGACCGTGGTGGTCTTGCTCACCGCCCTCACCAGCGGAGGTGAGGACAACACAATCGCGGCGTAACACGGCAGGAGGCGTCACGAAACATCGCCCCCTGACAATTGCCAGGTGAGCGCCCCCGCACTCGTGGTTCCGACCGCGACCCATTGCCCGTGCTGCTCGCTGCAGTGCGGGGCGCCACCACGACAGGAGCTCGTCATGACCGAAATGTTGATCGAGGCCACGAACGCCGCCGGTTGCCTCCGGTGGCACCGGGTGTGCCGGCTCGACGACCTGGAGGACGCTTGGGGCGAGGCGGCGCTCGTCGCCGGTACCCAGGTGGCGCTGTTTCGGCTGTCCGCCGCCGAGGTCTACGCGGTCAGCCACCGGGACCCGGCCACCGGCTCGCACGTCATGGCACGAGGCATCACCGGGTCCAAGACCGTCGACTCCTGCGGGGAGCGCGCCACGGTGGCCTCCCCGCTGCACAAGCAGGTGTACGACCTCGTGACGGGCGAGTGTTACACCAGCGCCACGCTGCACCTCCAGACGTTCCCCATCCAGGTGGTCGACGGCTTCGTCGAGGTGGGGGTAGCCGCGTGACGGCGCTCCTCACCGGGTTTGCTCCCACACCGTCGCGCAACGCCGGGACGCGGACGAGACCCGTGCTCCTCGCCTGTTCGCACGGCACGTCCTCCTCGGCCGGGCAACTGGCCGTCGCAGGACTGGTGCTGGCGGTCGCAGCACCCAGGCCCGACCTGGACGTGCGCTCGTCCTTCGTGGACGTCCAGGAGCCCGACGTCCCCAGCACGCTGGCATCGATCGGGAGCCGTGCCGTCAACGTCGTGCCGCTTCTTCTCTCCGCCGGCTACCACGTGCACGTCGACCTGGCCGAGGCCGCCGCGGACGCGCACGACGCCGCGGTCCGGCCCGCCCTCGGTCCGGACCTCCGTCTTGCCGGGCAGCTGGTCAGACGCCTGGACGAGGCCGGCGTGCAGCCCTCGGACGCCGTGGTCCTGGCCGCAGCCGGTTCGTCCGACAGGCGCGCCGTGGAGCACTGCGAGGCGATGGGGCGGATGCTCGCCGAGCTGCTCGGCCGGGACGTCACCGTCGGGTACATCTCCGCCGTCGAACCCGTGCTCGGCGACGCGGTCGAGACGGCGCGGCGGACGGCTCCCGGTCGCCGAGTGGCCGTCGCGACCTACCTGCTGGCGCCGGGGTACTTCGCCGACCTCGCCGCCGCCTCTGGGGCCGATGTCGTCAGTGCGCCGTTGCTGCTGGCCGACGAGCCGGCCCCGCCCGAGCTGGCCGAGCTGGTGCTGGACCGCTTCGAGGGCTGAGGCAGTCGGAGCGGCCGAGCCACCACGCCGTCGCCACGCACGACGGCGGACCCCCGGTCCAGACAGGCGTCCTCGGCTACGCCTTCGGCTCGGCCGGCAGGAGCTCGCCGACGACCCGCACACCGTCGGCGCCGTCCTCGGCCGCGCTCAGCGTGAGCTCACCGGCGACGCCACCCGCCGCCCGCAGGTCGGCCAGGACGGCGGCCACGTGGGCGTGGTCCCCGGGGGCCAGCACCAGCTCGGCGGAGGCGAACTTCGTCCGCTGGGAGACCTTCGCCTCACTCTTGACCTTGCGCAGCGCTGCGAGCGCGGTGCCCGCGAGGAGGATCAGCGCGGGATCGCCGTCTCCGGCGGACTCCCGCAGCAGGTCCGAGGTGGGCCACTGGGCGTGGTGCACCGAGCCCTCACGCCACCAGGACCAGATCTCCTCGGTGGCGAACGGCAGCACCGGTGCGAACAGCCGCAGCAGGACGTCCAGGGCGAGCCACAGCGCAGCGCGGGCCGAGGCCACGGCGGCCGGGTCGAGCGAGGAGTCGGTGCCGTACGCCCGGTCCTTGACGAGCTCGAGGTAGTCGTCGCAGAACGTCCAGAAGAACGTCTCGCTGGTCTCGAGCGCGCGCGTGTGGTCGTAGGACTCCAGTGCGGTGGTGGTGGTGTCGACCACCGCGGCCAGCGCGGCGAGCATCGCGCGGTCGATCGGCTCGGTGACCGCGGCAGCGTCCAGCACCACGGGGGAGTCGCCGGCGAAGGAGAGGGCGAACTTGCTCGCGTTGAGGACCTTGATCGCCAGGCGCCGGCCGATCTTCATCTGCCCGACCTCGAACGCGGCATCGGTGCCGAGGCGGGCCGAGGCGGCCCAGTAGCGGACCGCATCCGAACCGTGCTCCTCGAGCAGCCCGAGCGGCGTGACGACGTTGCCCTTGGACTTCGACATCTTCTTGCGGTCGGGGTCGAGGATCCACCCGGAGATCGCCGCGTGCGCCCACGGGAGCCGGGCGTGCTCGAGGTGGGAGCGGACCACCGTGGAGAAGAGCCACGTGCGGATGATGTCCTGCCCCTGCGGACGCAGGTCCATCGGGAAGACGCGCGCGAACAGGTCCTCGTCCTCGAGCCACCCGCCGGCGATCTGCGGGGTGAGGGACGACGTCGCCCACGTGTCCATGATGTCGGGGTCGCCGACGAAGCCGCCGGGCACACCGCGCTGGGCCTCGGTGTAGCCCGCAGGCACGTGCCAGGAGGGGTCGATCGGCAGGATGGCCTCGTCCGGCACGATCGGGTGGTCGTGGTCCACCTCGCCGTCGGCGTCGATCGGGTACCAGAGGGGGAACGGCACGCCGAAGAAGCGCTGGCGGGAGATGAGCCAGTCCCCGTTCAGCCCGCCCACCCAGTTCTTGTAGCGCACCCGCATGAAGTCCGGGTGGAAGTCGAGCTCGTCGCCGCGGGCGAGCAGCTCGGCGCGCAGGTCGCGCCCCGGCATCTCGCGGCCACCGTTGCGGAGGTACCACTGGCGCGAGGTGACGATCTCGAGGGGCTTGTCGCCCTTCTCGAAGAAGTTCGCCTTGCGCTGGGTGGCGACGGGTTCGCCGAGCAGGTCACCGCTCTCGCGCAGTGCGTCGACGACGGCGGTGCGGGCGGAGAACGTCGTCTTCCCGGCGAGCTCGGCGTACAGCGCGCGGCCCACCTCGGCGGTGAGCCAGTCAGGGGTCTCGCGCAGCAGGCGGCCGTCGCGGGCGACCACCGACCGGGTCGGTAGCTGGAGCTCGCGCCACCAGGTGACGTCGGTGAGGTCGCCGAACGTGCAGCACATCGCGACGCCGGCGCCCTTGTCGGGCTCCGCGTCGGGGTGGGCGAGCACGGGCAGCTCGACGTCGAAGAGGGGCGAGTGCACGGTGGTGCCGAACAGGTGCTGGTAGCGCGCGTCGTCGGGGTGCGCGATCAACGCCACACAGGCCGGGAGCAGCTCGGGGCGGGTGGTCTCGATGACCACGGCTTCGCCGTCGGGGGCGTGGAAGGCCACCTTGTGGAAGTGGCCGGGGTAGTCACGGGCCTCGAGCTCGGCCTGGGCGACCGCGGTCTGGAACGTCACGTCCCACAGTCCGGGGGCCTCGGCCTGGTAGGCCTCGCCGCGGGCGAGGTTGCGGCAGAACGCGGTCTGGGCCACCCGCTGGGCCCGGGTGCCGATGGTCTGGTAGTGCTGGCTCCAGTCCACGCTCAGGCCCAGGTAGTGCCAGAGGTGCTCGAACTGCTGCTCGTCCTCGGCGGTGAGGCGCTCGCACAGCTCGACGAAGTTGCGGCGCGAGACGGGCTGCTGGTCGGCGGCCCGGACGGACTTGCCGTCACCGCCGTCGTGCGGGGGGGTGAAGTCCTCCAGATAGGGCAGCGAGGGGTCGCAGCGCACGCCGTAGTAGTTCTGCACGCGACGCTCGGTGGGCAGGCCGTTGTCGTCCCAGCCCATCGGGTAGAACACGGTGCGCCCGCGCATCCGCTGGAACCGGGCGATCACGTCCGTGTGGGTATAGGAGAACACGTGACCCACGTGCAGGGACCCCGACACCGTGGGCGGCGGGGTGTCGATCGAGAAGACCTGCTCGCGCGTGGCCGAGCGGTCGAACGCGTACGTCCGCTGCTCATCCCAGATGCTGCCCCACCGCTCCTCCAGACCCTCCAGCGAGGGCTTGTCCGGTACCCGCGCGACCGGGCGGACGGCCTCGGTCGGAGCGGGCGCGGGACGGGGCGGAAGGGCGGAGGACGTCATGGTTCTCAATCATCCCAGATCGCCAACGCTGCGCCGAACCGCCCAGCTCCGCGGCCGTGGATCGGACGCCGGAACGGATCGGGGGGAGGTGGCCTTCACCCACCGGAGGAGCTGGTGGTTCGCCCACCGCCTCGGCCGGAGTTCGACACCCGGCGGCACCGCGATCGCCCCAGCGGCCCTCGGTTCGACGGGTCGACCCCCGGGAGGTGCGCACGGGACCGGGACTGGCTCCGGATCGACGAGGGCACGGCCGTCGCCATCTACCCCTTCGGGCTGCGCCACGACCACCACGACGTCATCGTCGCGTTGGTCAAGGAGCACGGGCACCGCTGGAACCTCGCGGGGGAGCCGCTCGGCAACGCCCCCACGAAGCTCCTCCTCGTGGACGACATCTGGCGAGGTGACGACCCGCTGAGACGCCGCTACGAGGGCACCCAGCTCGACCTGCCCGACATCGTCCTGTCCGACGGCGCCGCCTCGGTGACGATGAAGGTGACCGTGGTCGTCTCCGAGCTCGGCGACCACCACCTGCGCGTGGAGATCCCGCTCGAGGGCGTTCTCCCGCACACGCTCGCGTCGCTGATCTGGCTTGCGGCGCCCGAGTACGGCGACCTGCACGAGCTCGGCCGGACGATCGAGTTCGCGGACGCCACGCGTCCGGCGAGGGGATGGGTCCGGCTCACCGACTTCGTCAACGAGGTGCTCGTCGACCTGGTGGCCGAGCTCCGCTCGGACGCGGCGATCGAGGTGGAGCTGAGCTTTCGTCCGGGCATGTACCACGTGGTCACCAGCATCCAGGCGGCCTCGGTCCTGCCCGGTGGTCGCGCACAGGACGCCCGGGTGCTCAGGGACGCCCGCCGGATCCCCGAGCTGTTCGGCAGCCAGCCGGTCTGTCACCCGATCCCGTGCGGCGTCGGCTCCATCGCGTTCTGGACACGGTACGCCGCACCTGTCGGGGACGTCGTGGAGTGCGCGGGGCTGACCGACGAGTACATCCTGGTGAGCGAGAACCACACGCTCCTGGCCTCGTTCAGCTCGCCGGACTTCATGGTGGGTACGGTGCGACAGGCCGCCGAGTTCGTCGTCAGCTTGGAGGGCATGTTCGCTGCGTGGCAGGACGAGCTAGGCCACTTCTACGGGCAGCTGACGCCGTACCTGGACACGTTCGCGGAGGGCGTGACGAGCGGCCACGTGCCACGGACGGATCACTTGGACCGCGTCCTGGACGAGCTGGAGGGCCTCCAGATCAGGCTCCGGCGATTCGTTACATCGGCCCGGGTGAGCCTGCTCTTCATCGGCTCCCCGGCATTGGTCACGTCGCCGGTGATCCGGCAGACCATCAACCAGCTGCTCGCCCTGAACCCGGTCTGGGCGCAGCGAGGAGAGTTCACCGACGTGGCGGGGGAGGCCCTCGGGGACCGGCTCTCCGACCTGATGGAGGCGTGGGCCCGGCGCCGCCGGGAGCGGTTGGAGGCCCGGAACCGGGTGATGATCGACACGCTGCTGGCCGTGGTGGCCGGGATCGGGATCTCGGGCGTCTTCGCGATCGTGCAAGCGGGGTACGGGGTCACCGGGTGGGGCTCGACCCTGCTGGTGGTCGTTGTCCTCGCGATCGCGTTCGTGGTCGGCTACGTCAGCTACCGGTGGACACGCAGCGGTGAGCGCCGAGCGCGCTCGAGGAGACGCGCGAAGAAGGGAGGCACCGATGAGCCAGGTGGAGACGGTGCGCGACCCGGACCAGCTGCGGACGCTCTACGAGTCGATCCTTGAACCCAGCTTTCCGCCCTCGGAGCTGGAGTCGCTGGGGTCCCTGACCTCCCGGATGCTCGACGGGAAGGTCACGATCTACGCGGTCGAGTCCGAGGAGGGACGCCTTGCGGTCGCGGTGACCGAGCCGTTGTCGCCGTCGTCGGCCGTGCTGCTCAGCTACTTCGCCACGCGGGCGGACCAGAGGGGCCGGGGCGTCGGGTCCGACCTCTACCGGAACGTGCTCAGCTCCGTCCGCGAGCCCGGCCGGCCGAGCATGGTCCTGGCGGAGGTGGAGCGTCCCGACCGCCATCCCGGTGACGGCGAGCACGGGGATCTGACGGCCAGACTCCGGTTCTACGGCCGGCACGGGGCGCGCGTTCTGGACCTGCCCTACTTCCAGCCGGCGATCGCCGACGGCGGGGAGCGCGTATACGGGATGCTGCTGCTCGCGTTGTGGTTCCACCCCGCGGGACTCAGTGCCGACGGCGCACGTCTGACCGAGGCCGGCGGGATCGGGCCGGCCGTTGACTCGATCCTCGGTGGCGAGAGCACGGTGGCGAAGGATGACGCCGCCGCCGTTGCCCTGCGGGAGTCGGCACGAGTGGGCGGAGGCGTCCGTCTCCTCGCCGTCGAGGATTACGCCCAGGTCGCCGTGGCGAGGGGACCGGAGGCCGGCGCCCGGTAGTGGACGGGGACAGGGCGCCGGTCCCGATCACCGGTGGAGCGAGTCTCGCGTGCCGCGGTGGGCGGGTCACGCGGTCGGCGGGGTGGCGCTCTGCCACAGGCCGATCAGATTCCCCTCGGAGTCCTTGAGGTAGGCGGTGAAGCCCATGTCGCCGACTTCCTGCTTGCCGAGCACGGTGCTCCCGCCGAGCGAGGCGACCTTCTCCAGCGCGGCGTCGATGTCGTCCACGTCGACCGTGATCACGGGCCGGTCGATGGGAGACTCGCGCTTCATCATGCCGCCGCCGACGTAGCCAGGCTCGGCGGGCATCCCCTGCTCCGTGAGCGGGCCGGTGCTGACGAAGAAGTACTCGAAGCCGGGCATCTCCTGGATGTCCCAGCCGAAGGCGTCACGGTAGAAACCCCGCGCGCGTTCGCCGTCGTCGAACGGGATCTCGAAATGCACCACACGACCGGTCATGCTCGCCACCTCCGGGCGCCCGTGGCTGCACCTGTGCAGCCAATCGTCCAGGTTACGTCAGTGGAATCGTCCTGGCCAGGGTCGGAGGCGGTCCCGACGAGGTCAGAGGAGCGAGCTCAGCAGCCGCGCCCCGCCGGCGCTCAGCGGTGGAGAGCCGGACGATCCTCCAGGAGGACCCGGGACGCGATCACCGAAGCGAGCATCCACGTCGCCGCGTAGGCGAACGCTGCGTACCGCTCAAGCATGTCCGCGCTCGCGCTCCTATGCCAAAACGGGCGACCGGGCGACCGCCAAGGTCCGGATGGGCAACCGTTGGACGGAAGTCAGGAGCGTGGACGGGATCCGGGCGACGGGCCGAGCTTCGAACTTGCCCGACGGCGTGCCCACCGTGCCGAAGCAGACTCGCTGTTCTGAGCGGCATGACCGAGTGGTTGATGCGACCGGCATGCCGGTCGGGGCAGTGAGGCGCGGATGCTGGGCTACGCCCGAAGGACTCCATCGAGGGCGAGGGAATCGGTCACT
>JAENWO010000259.1 GCA_016649925.1 Actinomycetales bacterium | reverse complement strand
GTGAGCCATTACCTCACCAACAAGCTGATAGGCCGCGAGTCCATCCCAAACCGAAATTCTTTCCAAACGCTACGGATGTCCGTACGTCTCGTATCCGGTATTAGCTCCGGTTTCCCGGAGTTATCCCAGAGTTTGGGGCAGGTTACTCACGTGTTACTCACCCGTTCGCCACTGATCAACCGGTGCAAGCACCGATGTCACCGTTCGACTTGCATGTGTTAAGCACGCCGCCAGCGTTCGTCCTGAGCCAGGATCAAACTCTCCGTTGATGTCTTATGGCAACCCATCCACAAGGGATGAACCACCGACAGTACGAAGTGACCTTGCTGGCAAGGTCATTTCTTAATGATCTGGCTGATCTGATGCTGAAAAGCACCCGATCTGCCAAAAGATCCCCAGGGACAGCACACGCTCGGACCGAACGGTCCTCGCCTGCCTCACCCCACGGGATATAATTGGCATCGATTTTTGGCACACTGTTGAGTTCTCAAGGAGCGGACGCTCACCAACCCGGACCTTCCGATCCTTCGCGGGGCAACCTCTTTAACTTAGCCTTCCCGGCCCTCTCCGTCAACCGCTTCGATCCGGCGTGTTGTGCTCGCCTGAGCTGGTGGTGTGTGGCGAGGCCCGGTCCGGGCCGTCCTGGCGCCCGAAGGACCGGCACTTTCGTACCGGTTCGGTTGTCAGGGGTTTCGCTCCCTCCGGGACCGGCCACCTCTCGGCGTCCGTTCCTCCCTTGCGGGGCGACGAGATAGGACACTACGGGACGCCGTCCACCCGGTCAAATCCGCGTCCTCGCCACATGTGAATGCCTGACCAGCCCCGTCCCGACGCCCTGACCTGCGCAGGTACCTCGGAGCTACGAGGGCGCAGCGGCCTCAGCGGTGCGTCACCGGTGTTGGCTCAACGGTATGACGTGGGTCACGTGTGGACGACGGCGAGGGTGCGGCGCCCGCGCCGGATGAGGGCCACACCGCCGGCGAGGAGGTCTGCCTCCGAGAGGACGCGCTCGTCGTCGGTCACCTTGACGTTGTTGAGGTACGCACCGCCCTCGGCGACCGTACGGCGGGCGGCGTTCCGCCCGTTCACCAGACCGGTGGCCACGAGTGCGTCGACGATCGTGGACTCCCCCGGCGTCACCTGCCCCCGCGGCACCTCCGCGACGGCGTCCGCCAGCGTGCGCTCGTCCAGCTCGTGCAGGTCCCCGCGACCGAAGAGCGCTGCCGAGGCCGCCTCCACCCGCGCGGTCGCCTCACGCCCGTGGACCATGGTACTGACCTCACGGGCGAGCTCGCGCTGCGCCTCCCGAGCGGCTGGCCGGGCTGCGACTGACTCCTCGAGCTCGCCGATCCGCTCCCGGCTCAGGAAGGTGAAGACCTTGAGGTACCCGCTGACATCGGCGTCGTCGGTGTTAAGCCAGAACTGGAAGAACGCGTACGGGCTCATCATGTCCGGCGCCAGCCAGACCGCCCCGCCCTCCGTCTTGCCGAACTTCGTCCCATCCGCCTTCGTGATCAGAGGCGTCGTCAGGACGTGCACGCTCTCGCCCTCGACCTTGCGGATGAGCTCGACACCGGAGAGGAGGTTCCCCCACTGATCGTTCCCGCCGGTCTGCAGGGTGCACCCCTGCCGGCGGTGCAGCTCGAGGAAGTCCATCCCCTGCAGGATCTGGTAGCTGAACTCGGTGAAGCTGATTCCGACGTCACTGTTCAGCCGTCGCGCAACGGTGTCCTTGGACAGCATGGTTCCGAGCCGGTAGTGCTTGCCGATGTCGCGCAGGAAGTCGATGGCGGTCAACGGCGCGGTCCAGTCGAGGTTGTTTACCATGGTCGCCGGGTTGTCCCCCTCGAAGTCGAGGAAGCGCGAGATCTGGCTCTTGAGCCGATCGCTCCACTGGCCGACCAGGGCCTTGTCGTTGAGCGTGCGTTCCCCCGACATCTGCGGATCGCCGATCATGCCGGTCGCGCCGCCGACGAGGGCGAGCGCGCGGTGCCCGGCGAGCTGCAGGTGGCGCAGCAGCACCAGCTGGACGAGGTGTCCGTGGTGCAAGCTGGGACCGGTCGGGTCGAAGCCGCAGTAGTACGTGACCGGCCCGGAGGCGAGCGCATCGGCCAGTGCCGACTCGTCCGTGGACTGGGCGATCAGACCGCGCCAGCGCAGCTCCTCGAGGATGTCGTTCACGTCAGCCTTCCGTCCGTGCGCACCCAGGGGTGCGCGGTTGGTGTCGGTGAGCCCGACGGGCTCGACCCTATCTTCCGCGGGCCACGCCCGGCCGGTACGCGGAGACGTGCGCATCCCCCGTGATCCAGTAGCGCCAGGGGTACCGGTCCGGGTCGCACCCCGCACCGTTGACGCCCACGCGTCCTCCCGTCGAGATGAGGTCCTGGGCAAGGGGTGCGCCCACGTCGAGCATCAGCAACGGTGGGATCCCGGGGTGCCCGCCGGACCGAACGGACCCGCCGGACCGAACGGACCCGCCGGACCGAACGGACCCGCCGGACCCATCTGGTTCGCCGTTCACGGCCACCCGGACTCCGTTGTGTCCGCGGTCCAGACCGAGGACGACGGCGAGGCGCGCGGGTCCGCGCGCGAGGTCCCGGTCCGTGCGGCAGACGCCCGAGGCGGTGCGCCGCCGTCGGGCCACGTCGAACCCGGCCACCACCTCGCCGGCGCGCAGCAGGATCGCGGAGGAGACGCCGTCGGGCCCGCAGACGAGGTTGGCGCAGTGGTGCAGACCGAGGTGCCGGTAGACGTAGAGGTGCCCCGGCTCGCCGAACATCACCTCGTTCCGTGCGCTGGGGCCGCGGAAAGCGTGCGAACCCGGGTCGTCCGTGCCCTCATACGCCTCGAGCTCGACGAGCCGCACCATCACCTCCTCCCCGCCGATGCGCGAGGTGAGTCGCGCACCGAGCAGCAGCGGGGCGAGCTCGGTGCTGCGGACCGCCAGGTCGGTCACGGGGTCCGCCTGCCCCAGGCGTCCACTCGCAGGTCGGCGAGCTCACGGGTGCGCTCCCGGGTGAACAGCTCGCGCTCCTCGACCATCCAGTCGAGCCAGTGCTGCTCCGCGCCGGCGCCGTCGCGGGCCAACCCACGCGCGAGCCGGACGTCGTCGTCGGCCTCCACCCAGACCACCACGGAGAAGGACGGCCTGGACGAGGCGCGCAGGCAGCCGACGCCCTCCACGACCAGGTGATCAGCGACCGGCACCTCATGCCACTCGGCGAACTCCCCCGCCTCCCAGTCGTAGCGTTGGTAGGCACCGGCCCGGCCCGCGGCCAACGGCGCGAGCACCTGCTCACGCAGCCGGTCCCCTGCCGTCGCGAGCCCGGACCAACCCTCGTACAGGTCATCCATGTGGATCGTCCGCGCACCGAGCAGGGGCGCGAGCAGGCCTGCCAGCGTCGTCTTGCCGGAGCCGGCCGGACCGTCGACGGCGACGACGGCGGTGCTCCCGCAGCGCGGTCCCGCGGCGGCCAGCGCCTCGACGATCGCGTCGAGGGCCGGCGCCCGCAGGTCCGTCACCTCGCCGATCGTGCCCATCCGCGCAGGCTAGCCGCCGTCGTGCGGGCGCGCTCCAGCTGCTCGACCACCCGGGCCGGTGCGGTGCCGCCGCGGCCGTTGCGGGAGGCGAGGGACCCGGTCACGCTGAGTATCTCGCGGACGTCGGGGGTCAGGTCGGCGGAGATGTCGGCGAGCTCGGCGTCCGTCAGCTCCCACAGCTCGATACCCGGGTTGTGCTCCTCGCAGGCACGCACGCACGCCCCCGCGATCTCGTGCGCGGACCGGAACGGCACGCCGTTGCGGACCAGCCACTCCGCGATGTCGGTGGCGAGGGAGAAGGCCTGCGGCGCGAGCTCGGCCATCCGTGCCGTGTCGAACGTGGCGGTCGCCATCATGCCCGCGACAGCCGGCAGCAGCACGGAGAGCGTGTCGATCCCGTCGAACACCGGCTCCTTGTCCTCCTGGAGGTCACGGTTGTACGCCAGCGGCAGGCCCTTGAGGGTGGCGAGCAGCCCGGCGAGGTTGCCGATCAGGCGGCCGGCCTTCCCGCGTGCGAGCTCAGCCACGTCGGGGTTCTTCTTCTGCGGCATGATGCTCGATCCGGTGGAGAACGCGTCGTCGAGGCGGACGAAGCCGAACTCCTTCGTGGCCCACAGGATCATGTCCTCGCTCAGCCGCGACAGGTCCACCCCGACCATGGCGACGACGAACGCGAACTCCGCGACGACGTCGCGCGCGGCCGTGCCGTCGATCGAGTTGTCCACGGCGTCGTCGAAGCCGAGGTCGGCCGCGACGGCCTCCGGGTCGAGCCCGAGGCTCGAGCCGGCGAGCGCGCCCGATCCGTACGGGGAGATCGCCGCGCGGGCGTCCCAGTCCCGCCACCGGGCCACGTCCCGCAGGAGCGGCCAGGCGTGCGCGAGGAGATGGTGCCCGAGCACCACCGGCTGGGCGTGCTGCAGGTGCGTGCGGCCCGGCATCGGGTCTTGCGTGTGCTCCGCCGCCTGGGCCGCGAGCGC
>JAENWO010000249.1 GCA_016649925.1 Actinomycetales bacterium | reverse complement strand
GCCTACGGGCTGTCCCGTGAGCGCGGGCTGGTGGCCGGCTTCGCCACCTTCTCGCTCCTCGGTACCGGCCTCGGCGCCCTCACCTCGATCCCGGACATGGACGTCAGCGCGCCCGCCACGCTCACTGCCGGCGCGCTCGCCGACGCCGTCGCCGCGATCGGCGCCTACGCCGTCTTCGCCTCACCATCGGCCCTGGCGAACGTGGTGCGGACCGAGGGCGACCTGTCCCCCGCTCAGCGCGCCGCACTGGCCGACGTCCGGCTCTTCCTCTCCGCGGGCGCCCCGATCTCCTCCGACCACCTGGCCCGCGTGGGTGAGGTCATGCCGAACGCCGACCCGCACACGCCATACGGCATGACCGAGGTGCTGCCGTTGACGGACGTGTCGCTGGCTCAGATCCGCCTCGCGGAGGCGGACGCCACCACCGGCGCCGTTCCGCATGCGGGCGGGGGGACGTGCGTGGGTAGACCCCTCGCCGGTGCGCAGCTGCGCATCGTCGGCCTCGACGGCGAGGGCCGAGCCACCGGTCAGCCCACCGACTCACCCGGCGTCACGGGCGAGATACTCGTCACCGCACCGAATCTCAAGGACCGCTACGACCGCCTGTGGGCGACCGAGGCGCACTCGACCACGTGGCCGGGATGGCACCGCACCGATGACGTCGGGCACCTCGACGGCGACGGCCGGCTCTGGATCGAGGGCCGGCTGGCCCACGTCATCGTCACGGCGGAGGGCGTGCTCACACCGGTGCAGCTCGAGAACGACGTCACCGGGATCACCGGCGTGCTGCGCGCCGCCGTCGTGGCCGTGGGACCGGTGGGCACCCAACAGGTGGTCGTCGTGGTCGAGACCGATCCCGAGGCGCACGCCGGCGCCCGTCGCCCGGCGGCGCTCGCCCCGGCCGGACTGGCCCGTGCGGTGCGTGCCGCCGTCGGGGTACCGGTGGCGGCCGTGCTCCGGATGCCGCAGATGCCCACCGATGTGCGTCACAACTCCAAGCTCGAGCGGACCCGGCTGGCCGACTGGGCCACCCGGGTGCTCGCCGGCGGGCGGATGGTCAACCCGTGAAGGTGCTCGTGACCGGTGCCAGCGGGATGCTCGGCCACGCGGTGGCGACGGCGCTCGTGGCCCGCGGCGACGAGGTCACCACGGCCCAGCGCCGCGCGTCGGGAGTGGTTGGCGCGCGGGACGTGCGCGGGTCCCTGGACGATGCCGGGGGGGCGGCCGGGGCGGTGGCCGGACAGGACGCCGTCGTCCACCTGGCTGCCAAGGTCTCGCTGACCGGGAGCCTGGCGGAGTTCGAGCGCACGAACATCGAGGGCACGCGCATCCTGCTGGCCGCGGCGCGAGCGGCCGGGGCGAAGCGGTTCGTGATGATCTCCTCCCCGTCCGTGGCACACACCGGGACATCGATCATGGGTGACGGCGCCGGACCGGCCCGGCCCGAGCGCGCCCGCGGCCCGTACGCGCGGACGAAGGCGGCAGCCGAGCTGCTGGCCCTGGCGGCCGACGCCCCCGGCTTCGCCGTCGTCGCGGTGCGGCCGCACATCGTGTGGGGTCCGGGCGACACGCAGCTGGTGCAACGCGTCGTCGACCGCGCCGCCGCCGGACGACTGCCGATCCTCGATGCCGGGGCGGCGCTGATCGACACGACCTACATCGACAATGCGGTGGGCGGCATCGTCGCCGCGCTGGGGCGGGCGGAGCAGGTCCACGGTGAGGCGTTCGTCGTCACGAACGGTGAGCCGCGCCCCGTGGGCGAGATCATCGGCGCGATGTGCCGCGCGGCTGGGGTGGCGTCGCCGCGCTGGTCCGTGCCAGGGGCGTTGGCCAGGGCCGGCGGAGCAGCCGTGGAGACCATCTGGAGCCTGCTCCCCCACCCGGGCGAACCCCCCATGACACGGTTCCTCGCCGAGCAGCTTTCCACCGCGCACTGGTTCGACCAGCGCCGCACGCGCGAGCGGCTGGGCTGGACGCCCACCATCACGCTCGACGAGGGCTTCGCCCAGCTGACCCGCTACTACCATGACCGGAGGATGCCATGACCCAGCAGCCACTCGTGATCGCCCACCGGGGCAACTCCTCGGTAGCGCCGCAGAACACCCTCGCCGCCTTCGAGGCGGCGTGGCGGGCCGGGGCCGACATGATCGAGATGGACGCGCAGGTGAGCCGGGACGGCGTCGCCGTCGTGATCCACGACGACACGCTCGAGGCGACGTCCGACGGCAATGGTCCCGTCTCGGGGCACCTGGCCTCGGAGCTGGCTGCGCTCGACGCCGGTTCCTGGTTCGCGCCGGCGTACGCCGGTCAGCGGATCCCGCTGTTCGAGGAGGTGGTCACGTTCCTCGTCGAGCGTCCGGGGATCGACGTGCTGCTCGAGCTCAAGGGCGCGTGGGACGTCGAGCCGGCCCGGCGCGTGGTGGAGGCGATCGACGCCGCCGGGCTCGCGCACCGCGTGATCGCTCAGAGCTTCTGGCCCCGGACAATGCGCGTCCTGGCGGAGGTGGGCCCGCACCTGCGGCGCGGCCTGCTCATCGCGGACCTCACCGACGAGGTGCTGCCCCTGTGCCGCGAGCTGGAGGCGGTGACCTGCAACCCCGCCGGATCGCTCCTGCTGGAGCACCCCGGCCTGGTCGGCGAGATCCAGGCCGCCGGCATGCGGGCCATGGTGTGGACCGTCAACGAGCCGGAGCACTGGTCGCAGCTCCTCGCTGCCAGGGTCGACGCCATCATCACCGACCGTCCCGATCGCCTCCGGGGCTGGCTCAGCGTCCGCTAGGTCAACGCGCCGCGCTGGATGTCGGCGTCGGGAGGTCACCGGACTCCATCACGTCCGCCACGGCTCGGAGCGTCTCACGCAGCCTGCTCGTCCGCTCGGCGCCCAACGCCGCCGCGAGCGCATCTGCGAGCCGGAGCTGCACACCTTCAGCCTGCTCGAGAGCGGCCCGGCCGGGCGCGGTGGGATGGAGCAGCGCGGGCGCCTGGTCACCGGATGCGACGTGCGCGTGCCGGCCCACGAGTCCGCGCTGGAGGAGCGAGTCAACCGTCGCCTCGACCGCCTCGACGATCTCGCCGGTGGCCGCCGCGACCGCGCGGGGATGGTCGGCGCCCGCCGCGATCGCGGCCAGCACCTGCAGCTCACCGGTGCGCAGCCCCGTCACCGTCTCCACCCGGCGCGAGAGCCCCGCGCCGGCGCGACCCATCCGGTCGAGGTCATCCGCCAGGCCGAGGATCCCCTTCACCCCGCCGTGGGGGAGGAGGTCGCGGACATCAACAGGGGTCAGGGCCGTGTGGTCCACCATGCTCGCTCTCATCGGTTCCGTCGGGTTCATCTGCTCAACGATCGTACGCGCCGGGGCGTTCGGCTCCCGGGCCACGTATGCGAACCCTGGGCCCGCGGAACCGCCCGGAGGATCGCGGCTAGCCTGACGCCATGACGGCCGACGGCGCGGGGCAGCGCAGGGCGTTCGTCACGCCGCGCCGGCTCCTGGCCCTGGCCATCGTGCTCGTCGGGCTGAACCTGCGCGGGCCGATCACCTCCCTCGCCGCGGTGCTGCCGGACATCCGCAGCGACCTCGGCCTCTCCGCGACGACGGCGGGCCTGCTCACCTCCCTGCCGGTCCTCTGCTTCGCCCTCGGCGCACCGCTCGTCGTCGGGCTCACCCGTCGTTTCGGGGTGGACCGCACGATCGTGGCGAGCCTGCTCGCGATCGCGTTGTTCCTCGTCGTCCGGCCCTGGGGTGGCGGCGGGCTGCTGCTGGCCGGAACGGCGCTGATCGGCCTCGCGATCACGGCCGGGAACGTGCTGCTGCCGGTAGTGGTGCGGCGCGACTTCGCGGACCGGCAGGGTCCGATGGTGGCCTTCTCGACGTCATCCCTGACGGCCGGCGCGGCGATCACGGCCGCCCTGACCGTCCCTCTCGCCATCCTCACCGGCTGGCGGTTCGCCACCGCGGCCTGGGCGGTGTTCGCCGTCGTCGCGGCGATCGCCTGGGCGCGCCTGCCGCACGAACCGACGACGGCGCAGCTTGAGCCGGCCCCGGGACGCCGGCCCTGGGCCCAGCCCGGGGCCTGGGTGCTGGCCCTGTACTTCGCGATGCAATCAGGGCTGTACTACGCCACCACCGCGTGGTTGCCGAGCCTGCTGCCCGAGGTGGCGCACGTGGATGCCGCGACGGCCGGGACCTCGGCGTCGGTGTTCCAGCTCGTCGGCATCGCGGGCACGCTCGTCGGCCCGGTCCTGGCCGCCCGCGTGCGCGCCCGGCGGCTGCTCACCGCGGTGGTGGCGAGCTGCTGGCTCGTCTTCTGCCTCGGCCTGCTGCTGGCTCCGACGGCGTACCTCCTCTGGTCCGTGATCGGCGGCTTCGGCCAGGGTGGGGGCTTCGCGATCGGCATTGCGCTGCTCGCCCTGCGCGCGGCGAACGTCGACGCCGTGCGTCAGCTGTCGGCAATGGTGCAGACCGTCGGCTACACCGTGGGAGCAGCGGCCCCAGTCGTCGCGGGCGCTGCCTTCGGCGCCACCGGGCAGTGGACCGCGACGCTCCTGCTCTTCGCCGGCATGGCGGTCCTGATGGTCGTCTCGGGCGCCGTCGCGGGCTCCCACCACACCCTCCGGTAAGACGCCTCGGGCCTCGGCGCGGTGCCGGGGCCCGAGGAGGTCCGAGGAGGTCCGAGGAGGTCCGAGGAGGTCCGAGGAGGTCCGAGGAGGTCCGAGGAGGTCCGAGGAGGTCCGAGGAGGTCCGAGGAGGTCCGAGG
>JAENWO010000153.1 GCA_016649925.1 Actinomycetales bacterium | reverse complement strand
CCCACCGCCCGCTGCCCGAGCCGTTCGCCGACGGTGCGTTCGCCGTGCGCACCGCACTCGCTTCCGGCATCGGCAGGGGTCGACTGCGCGGAGATGATCTGCAGGCTGTGTTCCATGGTGTGCGGGTGCCGACGTCCGGGGCGCTCGCGGTCACCGACCGGTGCGCGGCCTACGCGAAGCGCATGCCAGCCACCGAAGTCTTCTCGCACGCCACCGCCGCCGCTCTCTTCGGGCTGCCCCTGCCGACTCGGCTCCGCACGGAGCAGCTCCACGTCTCGACGTTCGCACCGCGGCGAGCGCCACGCGTCAGGGGGGTGGTGGGTCACCAGACCCACCGCACAGCCGTCGAGGTCGGCATCTTCCATGGCTTCCCGGTCGTCTCGCCGGTCGACGCCTGGTGCCAGCTCGCGGCCGAGATGACCGTGCGTGAGCTCGTGATCGTGGGGGACGCGCTCGTTCGGAGGAAGCACCCGTGGTCGACGATGGACGTGATGCGTGAGCGAGTCGAGGCCTGTCGGGGCAGGCGAGGCCACCAACGCCTGGTTGAGGCTGTTGCGCTCGTGCGTCCGCGGACAGACTCTCCGCCCGAGACCGAACTCCGCCTCGACATCGTCGCTGCCGGGATGCCCGAGCCTGAGGTCAACGTGCCGATCGTGGGTCGCCATGGTCGCGAGTTCGCTCTCGGCGACCTCGTCTTTCCCAAGTACATGGTGATCGTCGAGTACGACGGCGAGCAGCACCGCGAGGACAACACGCAGTACTCGCGTGACGTCGACCGCCTCGACGACCTCGCAGAACTGGGCTACCGGGTCATCCGGGTGAACAAGACGCACCGTTGGGAACGCCGGCACCGCGTGTTGGAGAAGATCCGGGCAGCCCTGGTGGCGCGCGGGTGGAGACCGCAGGCACGCCCCCCGTCGCCGTGATTCCGCCGTCGCTGTTCTTCACCACCGGCGAGGTGTCACGAAGTGCTGGTTGGCGCGCGCACACAGAACACTTTGTGACACCTCGGTGGCAAGTCCCACATGACGCAATGAGCCTGAGGCATCCCGCTATCACCCCTGTCCTGCTCCTCGTCCGTGCGCGGGCTCAAGCACCTCGAGCTGCAGCAGGGGGAGACACTGGAGGTCGAGGAACGGGTCGTGCGGCTCAAGCGCCGGCTCGCGGGGTTCGTGCATCGCGTCCTGGACGTCTGACGGGTGACGAAACACCCGCCAGGACGCCTTCCACGAAGGGGCGCGCCGTCGGCCGGCCGGCGGACGCCGCGGCAGCAAGCCTAGGAATTAGCGGCCCGCGCGAACGCCAGACTCGACTCGACCAGTCCGAGCACGACCGCGAGTTCGGCGTCGTCGCGGGGACCGTAAACCATGGTCTCCGTCCCGTAGTCGCCGTACTGGTGCGGCTCGCCCCAACCCAGGGCGCACACCTGCTCGGCGCGGTCGGGCGGCAGGCACAGGTGGATG
The DNA here is from genome assembly GCA_016649925.1 of Actinomycetales bacterium. Taxonomy (GTDB): domain Bacteria; phylum Actinomycetota; class Actinomycetes; order Actinomycetales; family Beutenbergiaceae; genus JAENWO01. The sequence continues at coordinate 4,825 of JAENWO010000153.1, read as the reverse complement.
CTGGTGTCGTCCACGCCGTGGAGGTGCACGGGCTCGAGCCTCTGCCCGACGGGCGCGAGCGAGCTCGACGGTTCACGTGTCTCGAGCACCTCGCGCAGGAACAGCGCACGCGAGGACGCCGGTGATACTTGGCTGTGCCCCTCGACCACACCGGGAAGCGCCGTGGCGGCCGCGACGAGCTCACCCCACAGGGCGGGTGGGGCGAGCTGGTCGACCTGGCGGTGGGGCCCGTCGTCGGACGTCGTCGGGGCGGTGCCGGAGCGAGGAGCGAGCGTCACGGAGCCGATCCTAGGACGTCAGCCGACCGGGATCGCGAGCCCGTCCACGATCTCGACCCGCGCCATGGTGGCCAGTACCTCGCCGGGGAGCAGCAGCTTCGAGCGTCGCAGGCCGCTGCCGATGATGACCGTGCCGGTCACCACGCGCGGATCGAGGAGCACGCGGTGGTCTGCGGGCAACCCCACGGGTGTGATGGCCCCGTACTCCATCCGAGAGTCCTCCACGGCGCGGTCCATTGCCAGGAACGAGGCCTTGCGCACGTCCAGCAGCCGCTTGACGACGTTATTGACGTCCGCGCGCGTGGTGGCGCGCACGACGGCGGCCGCCACCCGTTCGGCGCCCGCCCGCTTGCCGGCGACGAGCACGCAGTTCCCCGACGCCTCCAGCGGCAGCCCGTAGGTCTCGGTCATCGCCGCGGTGTCGGCCCGCTCCGGGTCGATCTCCGCTACGAGTACCTGCCCGACGGCGTCCGGAGCGTTCTGCGACCACCTCTCCAGGGCGTCGCGCACCGGGTCGGCGAGCAGGTGGGCAGCGTCCAGGGCCGGCACCCAGTCCAGTGTTCCGAAGCGCATCAGCTCTGGAAGGTGGGGACGATGACCGCGCGGGCGATCGTGTGGAACAGGGCGGTGAAGGCGACCTTCGTCGGGCTGTCCTCGTGGGAGAGGTCGAGGGTCTCGACGTCGAGAGCGTGCACGGCGAAGAAGTACCGGTGCGGGTGGTCACCGGGCGGGGGAGCGGCGCCCTCGTAGGAGAACGCCCCGCCGTCGGTGCGCACGTGGAACGCGGCCCCCGCGAGCATGAGGTCGCTCTCGCCCCAGCCCTGCTCCATCTGGGTGATGTCGGTGGGCAGGTCCACCACGGTCCAGTGCCAGTACCCGGCGGGGGTCGGGGCGTCGGCGTCGAAGCACGAGACGAGGAAGCTCTGGGTCTCGCTCGGGAAGCCCGCCCAGCTCAGCACGGGTGAGATGTTCCCGCCGTCGAGGCTGTGGATCGGGGGCAACGGCGCTCCGTCGGCCATGTCCGCGCTGGTCAAGGTGAAGGACGGGACGGCCGGAAGCATCTCGTACGGGTTCGGGGCGATCGGGCGCTGCAGATCCATGTCATCTCCTCGCGAGGCGGCCTCACGACGCCGGTGTCCGACGTCGTCCCTAACCTACGACGCACTCGGCGCCTTCGTCGCCAGACACGTGCGCCGCTCGTGGTTGACAGGAGGTGTTCGTCGGACGTTCACTAGAGAAATCGAACGGACGTTCGATTGTCGGTGGTCGCCTCTAGCGTGCGGAGCGAGGAAAGGAGGGAGCGATGACAGTGACAACCGCTGCGACGAAGTTGGATGCTGCACGACGCGTGCTGGCTGCCGCGGAAGCCTCCACCGGCCTGCGGACGCGGCTGACCGGGGCGACGGCGATGGGTCCGACGGCGATGACCTGGCCGGCGGGTGGGGTGCCGCTGGCGCTGGCCAAACCGGCGCCGAACGCGGTACTGACGCCGAACGCGGTACTGACGCCGAACGTCGTGCCGGCGCCGGGTTCCGAGCAACTTCTTCCTGTGCCGCGCGCGCTCGCCCCGCTCTTCCCCCACGGGGGACTGCGCCGCGGCACACCGGTCCAGGTAGCCGGGTCCACCTCCCTCCTCTTGGCCATCGCTGCCAGCGCATGCGCGGAGGGTGCCTGGTGTGCCGTGGTGGCCATGCCGGACGTCGGTCTCGCCGCGGCCGCCGAGGCCGGGTTGGCGCTGGACCGGGTCGTCGTCGTCCCTCGTCCGGGTCCCGACGCCTCGGCGGTGCTGGGGGCGCTCATCGACGGGTTCGACGTCGTCGTGCTCGGTCCGTGCTCGGCGCTCTCCGACCGGGACCGTCGCTCGCTCACCTCCCGGCTGCGCACCCACGAGGCGGTGCTGCTCACCTCCGGTCCGTGGCCGGTCTCACAGCTCGTGCTCGACGTCGAGGGGCAGTCCTGGAGCGGGGTGGGCCGCGGGCATGGAGTGCTCCACGGGCGCGAGCTCACCGTGACCGCGTTCGGCCGGGGGGCCGCCGCGGCCCGGCCGACCACGGTGCGGGTGCGACTTGGTGCCGGCGGGGTGGAGCCCGTGCGCCCGACCGAAGAGGACCGCGTCGCGACCGGGACGACGACCGTGCGGACCTTGGTGAGGGCGGGCTGATGAGTGCTGTCGCAACCGTCGGACCGGTGCCGTCGTCATCGCATCACCCCACCACCCGCCTGGCCGTCCTCTGGGTGCCGGACTGGCCGATCGCGGCTGCCGTGGCCGAAGGGCTCATCCCGGCCCACGCTCCGGCCGTGCTGCACGACGGCCGTGGCGTGACCGCCGTCTCGGCGCCCGCCCGTGCGGAAGGGGTGCGCCGAGGGATGCGCCGACGGACGGCCCAGGGACTGTGCCCGGAACTGGTGCTGCTCGGTGTGGACGAGGGGCGAGACGTGCGCGCCTTCGAACCTCTCATCCAGGCGATAGAGGACGTCGTCGCCGAGGTGCAGGTGATGCGTCCCGGGGTGATCGTCCTGGCCGCTCGCGGTCCGAGCCGCTACGTGGGCTCGGAGGAGATGCTGGCCGAGCTGCTGATCGGCGCCATCGCGGAGGAGAGCGGCGCCGAGGCCCAGGTGGGTGTCGCGGACGGACTCCTCGCCGCGCTCCTCGCCGCGCGGACCTCCACGATCGTCCCGCCGGGGGACTCGGCGGCATTCCTCGCCGTTCGGGACGTGCGCGACCTCATCTACGTCACCACCACCCGGGAGTCCCGGGCGCAGTATGCCGACCTGACGGACCTGTTGCGTCGACTGGGTCTGCGCACCCTCGGTGAGCTCGCCGCGCTGCGTGTCGGCCATGTGCTGCCGCGGTTCGGTGCCCTCGGGGTGCAGGCGCACCGTCTGGCTCGCGGGCTGGACGCCCACCCGCCGCAGGTGCACCGCCTGGAGCCGGATGTCAGCGTGCACGCCGACCTCGACCCGCCCGCGCAGCGCATCGACACCGCAGCCTTCGCCGCACGTCGTCTCGCCGAGGACCTGCAGAGCCGGATGGTGCGCCGCGGCGTCGTGGGCGCGCGGCTGCGGGTCCTGGCCCGTACCGAGAACGGCTCCGAGCTGGTGCGCACCTGGCGTATCGACGGAGCGCTGACCGCCATCGAGCTGACGGACCGGGTGCGTTGGCAGCTCGAGGGCTGGCTCAGCGGTCGCAGCGGCTGGGCGCCCAGTTCCGCGCTGACCCATCTCGAGCTGGCTGCAGAGGAGGTCAGTCCCGCGGCCTCCGCCCAGGACGGGCTGTGGGGTCGGGTCGGTCGAGGTCAGGTGCAGGCGGGCCGGGCAGCGTTGCGGGTTCAGGGGCTGCTCGGCGCCGAGGAGGTGCTCACCCCGGTGCTGGAGGGCGGACGGGCTCCGCGGGACCGGGTGCGGCTGGTGGTCTGGGGTGACGAGGTGCGCCCACTCCGGAACCCGAAGGCACCCTGGCCTGGGCAGATCCCACGGCCACTGCCGGCCACCGTGCCCGCCACACCGATCCCGGCCCACCTCACCGGCGAGGCCGGGAAGCGGATCGTGATGGGGGAGCGGGGTGTACTCAGCGGTACCCCGGTGCGGGTGGAGCTGCCGGAGGGGAACCGCGCGGTCACGGGCTGGGCGGGGCCGTGGCCGGTGCATGAGCGCTGGTGGTCGGGCACCGCTCCGCGCGCCTACCTGCAGGTGGTGTGCGGTGACGACGGTGCGCTACTGCTCGCCGGTGAGGGTGATCGCTGGTGGGTCGAGGGGATCTACGACTGAGGGCCGACGTCGGCGTCAGTCTGCCGAAGCAGGTGCGGAGCGGGACTGGGGTCGCGGCTGGGAGGATACGGTCGTCCCCGCGGAGCGGCGGGTCGGCATGCTGCGCGGGTTCGACCCTCTAGTGTGAGTGGGTCCGCTGTGGAAAGGTGTGGCGGATGGGCGAACTGATCGACATCGGACGAAGCGGATCCGCGCTGACCGCATATCTCAGCGAGCCCGACGGCGAGATCCGGGGTGGCGTCGTGGTGATCCATGAGGTGTGGGGGCTGGTGGACCACATCAAGGATGTGGCGGACCGCTTCGCCGCCGAGGGCTACCTGGCCCTCGCGCCGGACCTGCTCACGAACACCGGACTGGACATCGAGGCCGCAGCTCAGTTCGGCGGAGAGATGGCCGATCCCCAGCGCCGCGCCGCCGCGCAGCCCAAGATGCGTGAATTCATGGCACCGCTGCGTGCACCCGGTGCCGCGGCGACGATTCTGGCCGGCGCGAGAGCCGGCGTGGACGTCCTGGCCGGCAACGCCGACGTCGCGGGCCGGATCGGCGTCGTCGGCTTCTGCTTCGGCGGGACCTACTCCTACTCGCTCGCGGTCCACGACGCGCGGATCAGGGCCGCCGTCCCGTACTACGGGCACTGCGACTTCAGTGGGGAGGAGCTGGAGAAGGTCACCGCCCCGGTGATGGCCTTCTACGGCGCCGAGGACGAGGCGCTCATGGAGAAGCTGCCGGAGCTGAGGCAGAAGATGCACGACGCCGGTGTGGACTTCCGTGCCGAGGTG
>JAENWO010000447.1 GCA_016649925.1 Actinomycetales bacterium | reverse complement strand
GTCAGCGCCCGCGCATGCCCTTGCGGTCGGGCCGGGCGCGACGCGGGTCGACGCCCTTGGGGATGGGCAGACGGCCGGTGTGCAGCGCACGGAGCCGCTTCGAGACCTCTGCGACCTCCACCTTCGTCAGCTTCGACTTCTGCTTCTGCACGGCGGCGGCCACCTTGGCCAGCGGGATCTGGCCGTCACCCGAGCCGCACTGCAGCAGGACGATCGGCACGTTCGGCAGCAGGCGGGCGACGCGACGGCGCTCGGCCTCGAGGAGCTTCGATGCGCGGCCGGCGGGACCCTCAAAGATGAGGACCACACCCGGACGGCCCACGGCCCGGAACACCATGTCCTGGGTTCGGGGGTCGATCGCGACTGGCTCCTCCTCGATGTTCCAGCCGCGCCGAATGGTGCCGAGCGCGGCCGAGACAGCGCCCGGTTCACCCTCGATCCGGCCATACGCGGTGCTCTCCGCGCGGCGCGCGAGCAGGAACATCGCGGCGAGCACGGAGAACGGGATCGCCAGGACCATGACGTAGACGGGCTGGCGGACCAGCACGCCGATCCCGTAGCCCAGGGCGGCACCGCCGACGACGATGAGGATCAGCCACCAGGTGATGCTGGGCTGGGCCTCTCGGACCATCTTGTAGACGTCCCACAGCTGGTGGTACCAGCGGCGCTTCTTGACCTTGGGCGTGGTGACGTCGGAGGAGGAGTTCTTCGCCATGATGGGGTCAGCCTACCGGCCGATGCGCCGTGCGGAGCGCTCGCCCGTCCGGGTCACCGGCGGAGCAGGGAGGCGGCTTCCTGGCGGGCCGTGGTGGGTGTGGTCAGGTGCATCAGGGTGTCCGGGACCGGCAGACCGCGCCGGGCCATCGCCTGCCCCCACAGCCGTCCGGCCCGGTAGGAGGAGCGCACGAGCGGGCCGGACATCACCCCGAGGAATCCGATGCGCTCCGCCTCGTCGGAGAGCTCGACGAACTCCTCCGGCTTGACCCAGCGGTCCACCGGGTGGTGCCGCAGCGAGGGACGCAGGTACTGGGTGATCGTGATCAGGTCGCAGCCCGCGTCGTGCAGGTCCTGCAGCGTCTGCGCGGCCTCCTCGAACGTCTCACCCATGCCTAGGATGATGTTCGACTTCGTCACCAGCCCGGCCTCGCGGGCGGCGGTCAGGACCGAGAGCGAGCGGTCATACCGGAAGCCCGGGCGGACCCGCTTGAACACCCGCGGCACGGTCTCGACGTTGTGGGCGAGGACCTCGGGGCGGGAGGAGAACACCTCGGCGAGGTTGTCGGGCTCGGCGTTGAAGTCGGGGATCAGCAGCTCGACGCCGGTGCCTGGGTTCACGGCGTGGATCTGGCGGACGGTCTCGGCGTAGAGCCAGGCTCCGCCGTCGGCCAGGTCGTCCCTGGCCACCCCGGTGATCGTGGCGTACTTCAGACCCATCGCCTGGACGGAGGAGGCCACGCGTCGTGGTTCGTCGGCGTCGAAGTCGGCCGGCTTGCCGGTGTCGATCTGGCAGAAGTCGCATCGCCGGGTGCACTGGTTTCCGCCGATGAGGAACGTGGCCTCCCGGTCTTCCCAGCACTCGAAGATGTTGGGGCAGCCGGCCTCCTCGCACACCGTGTGCAGGCCCTCGCGGCGGACCAGGGACTTCAGCTCGGTGTACTCCGGACCCATCGTGGCCCGGGTCTTGATCCACTCGGGCTTCTTCTCGATCGGGACGGCGGCGTTGCGTGCCTCCACCCGTAGCATGCGACGGCCTTCGGGCGCGAGGGTCACGGATCCACCTGTCTCTCGGTGCGGGGTTCGGGTCCACCTTACGTGCGGACGGTGGCGACGCTTCCTCGTCTCACCCCGTGTCCGTCGGTGTGGTCCCTCCCGCGTGCACCGACCTCGTCGTCGGCCGGGAGTGGACTCCCGACGGGGGACGCGGCCGCGGCGGGGGTGGCACCGGCAGATCGGCGGGTGGAGGAGGCGGGCACGGCGGACGCGGGCACGGCGGACGCGGGCACGGCGGAGGTGCTCAGGGCTGGGATGCTCAGGGCTGGGATGCTCACGCCAGCGCTGCGTGGACGGCGCCGGCCGCCGACGCGGGGTCGGGCTCGACGTCGTCCGCGGTGACAGCGGAGAGGGCGGCGTGCAGGTGCGGTTCGAGCCGGTCGGCGCACGCGACGACGCTCATCTCCTCACCGAGGAGCTCCGTGAAGGACGTTACGCCCGCGTCGGGCAGACCGCACGGCACGATGCGCGAGAACGCATCCAGGTCCGGGCACGCGTTGACTGCGATGCCGTGCATGGCCACGCCCTTGGCCACCCGGACGCCGATCGCCGCGAGCTTGCGGTCCTGGGCACCGTCCGTGCCGACGATCCAGACGCCGCTGCGGCCCTCCACCCGCGCACCGGGCAGACCGAGCTCGGTGCAGAGGTCGATGACAGCCTGCTCGAGCGCACGGACGAAGCTGACCACGTCGAGCGGCTCCCGCAGGCGCACGATCGGGTACGCGACGAGCTGGCCGGGGCCGTGCCACGTGATCCGACCACCGCGGTCGACGTCGATCACGGGCGTCCCGTCGGTGGGCCGGTCCCAGGCGGCCGTCCGCCGACCCGCCGTGTAGACGCTCGCGTGCTCGAGGAGGAGGAGGGTGCCGGGGCTGCGGCCCTCGACGACGGCGGCGTGGAGCTCGCGTTGCAGAGCCCACGC
>JAENWO010000498.1 GCA_016649925.1 Actinomycetales bacterium | reverse complement strand
GGCGCGGGATGCGGCCTCGACCGACGACGGACGCCAGTCACGGGACTGCTGGAAGAACACGGCCAGGGACAGGGAGGCGCTCGGGTCGCGGTTCACGATGCGCGCTCCCCGGCGGTCGAAAGCATGGCCTCGACGTCGGTGCGGCGGATGATGTAGGCGGCAGTGCGGCCGGGGAGTTTCTGTGCCGGGATCTCGCCTCGGCGGATCATCCGGTGGACTGTGCGAACGTCCTTGCTCAGGAGCTGGGCGACCTCGGCGGTTCCCAGAAGTTCCGATGTGGGCATGTGCCCAAGTTAGACCCGTGGACCGACAGAGCGCAAGACCTAAGTTGGGGCAGTTTCACTCGTGTGAACACTTGCGCACCTGGGACCATGTGCCGTAACTTGGGCGCATGAGTAAGCAGACAGTGAGTGCAGGGACCGTGCCCGAGTTCGACATCCACGACAGGCTGCGCAAGGCGCGCGACGTCGCCGGCCTCGACCAGCAGACGCTGGGCGATGAGATCGACGTCAGCCGGAACACGGTCGTCAACTACGAGAACGCCTCGACGAAGCGCCTCAAGGCCATCGTCCTCAAGCAGTGGGCGCTACGGACGGGCGTGCCTTATGAGTGGCTGACGACTGGCGAGGAGCCGCCCCAGGCACCCGACGGCGGCGATCAGCTCCCGCGGCAGGAGTCGGACCTGCAACCATCCGGTTACTGGTCCTCGCAGGCCATGCGGGCGAGCATCCTACGCCTGCCCCGCGCCGCGTAGGTCCCCCGACCGGACCATTCATGTCTCGCCTGCGGCTGGTCGATACCCCCAAGATCACTCACTCTCTGGGGGGAGAGACCGTCATGCCTTGGCCTTGCGCCATCACCGAGTACGCCACGTCGCTTCGGGCCGCCCGACGCTCACCGGGCACAGTCCGTCTGCAAGTCCACTACCTGCACCGCCTGGCCGGGGCCACCGCCTCGCCCTGGGGGGTGACGACCGCTGACCTTCGCCGGGCTCTGGACGTGCCGCTCTGGTCGGCTGAGACCCGCAAGTCCGCGCGGTCCGCCTACGTCGGGTTCTACCGGTGGGGGACCGCCGAGGGCATGATCGACCCGGACCCCGCCGAGCGACTGGCCGCGATCAGCGTCCCGCCGGGCAAGCCGCGGCCCGCACCTGAGCGTGTCCTCGAGAAGGCGCTCATGGTCGCCGGGCCGCGCGAGCGCGTGATGCTGCTGCTGGCCGCCTACGCCGGGCTGCGGTGCGCGGAGATCGCGGCCGTCCACCACCGCGACCTGGTCGACGGCATCCTGTACGTCGTCGGCAAGGGCGGCAAGACCCGGGTCGTGCCCGTCGAGCACCCCGAGCTCATCGCCGCCATCGCCCGGACGGACGGGTGGATGTTCCCCTCCCCCCGGGGTGGACATCTGACGCCCGGCTGCGTGACGAAGCTCCTGTCCGGGATCCTGCCGGGGCACTGGACCGGGCACACGCTGCGGCACCGGTTCGCGACCCGCTCCTACGCGGCCAACGCCGACGTGTTCGCCCTGGGCCAGGTGCTCGGTCACTCCCGGCCGGAGACGACGATGCGGTACGTGCTGCTCCCACCGGAGGCCCTGTGGCGGGTGGTTCGCGGCGCTGCCTAGCGGGTCACGGCGTCCGCGATCACGTCGAGGTCGGAGTCCGACGTCGCCGCATAGATCGCCGTCGTCGCCGGGCTCGCATGACCCATCGCCCGGGACACCGCCAGCAGGTTCGACGTGCCGGCCAGGGCGAGCGTCCCGTACCGATGGCGCAGCTGGTGGAACGTGGCATGCACGCCGGCGGCCTGGATCGCCCGGTTGACCCGCCGCTGCAACTGCCCGGCGGAGTACGCCCGGCCCGCCGCGGTGACGACGTTGCGCCCGGTGTCGGGCAGCAGCGCGTCGAGCAGGATCGGGGACAGGCCCACGAGCCGGGTCTTGGAGCCCTTGCCGAGGACCCGGATGCGCCGGACCTCGGTGTCGACGTCGGCCCACTCGAGCGCGGCGGCCTCGGAGACCCGCAGACCCGCCCACGCCCCCAGGCAGACGGCGCGACGTAGGTCGTCGGGTAGCACGTCGAGCAGGAGCCGCAGGTCGGCCCGGGAGATGGGTCGCGGTAGGCCCTTGGGGACGCGGGGGGCGGTGATCCGCAGGGTCGGGTCGTCGTCGCGGTGCTCCCATACGCGCGCCCACCGGTAGAACGCGCGGACGGCGGCGAGCTCGTTGACGCGGGTCGCGGGGGACAGGTGCGCGCGGGAGTGCCACCACGCCTCGACGTCCTCGCGGGTGGCGG
>JAENWO010000481.1 GCA_016649925.1 Actinomycetales bacterium | reverse complement strand
CCGCGCCCTGGACGGTGATGCCGCGCGCCGCAAGCGCCTGCGCGAAGGCCCCGGCCGCCGCGAGCGCGGGGTCGGACTCACGCACGGTGCGGCCCTCGACGATGCCGATGTCGACGGCGATCGGCATGATCGGCATCGCCCAGCCGCCGTTGACGTCGGCGGCCCCCCAGTTCGGGCCGAGCCTCGGGCCGGTGAAGAGCGAGTCGTCCAGCACCACGCGGGTTGTGCTGCGCCCCTCGGCCGACAGCTCCTCGGCCACCTGGTCGGCGAGGTCACCCAGGCCCGCGTGGCCCACCACCGCGCCGGCGTCCCCGGCATCCGATGCGAGCATCATGTCGCCGCCCCCGACGAGCACCACCTCGCCGTCGGCGCCGTTCATCACGCGCGTGGTGAACGTGCGCTGGTCCCCCATCGTCTCCAGGGCGGCCACGGCGACGAGGATCTTGAGCGTGGAGGCCGGCACCCGCGCCGTTTGCGGGGTTGCCGTGAAGAGATCCGCACCGGTCAGGACGTCGGTGACGAGCACGCCGGAGTCCGGTCCCACGCGGGGGTCGGCCAGGACCGGGGCGCTCAGCGCGGCCAGCCCGTCCGCCGTCGGGAGCGGGGCCGTCGGCGAGGGCCCGGAGAGGACCTCCTCGGCGGTCGGTACGGACGGAAGGGACGCCGTCGGGAAGGGATCGGCGTCGAGCCACGGAGGGTCGTCGGTGAGGACACCGGGGACGACGTCTCGGATGTCGAGCGCGACGTAGCCGCTCACCAGGCCGAGCAGGATGAGGACGAGGACGGCTCCGAGGGCTCGACGGCGACGCGCCCGGGGCCTGCTGCGTGCCATCGATCCTCCCCCGCTCGTCGCCAGCGAGTATTCCGCACGGAACCCGCCGGTAGGACAGACTAGGGCCCAGCACACCCACAGACCGTGAGAGGCAGCCGTGGAATTCGACGTCACCATCGAGATCCCCAAGGGTCAGCGCAACAAGTACGAGGTCGATCACGAGACCGGGCGGATCCGCCTGGACCGGATGCTCTTCACCTCCACGCGCTATCCGGACGACTACGGCTACATCGAGGGCACCCTCGGTGAGGACGGCGACCCGTTGGACGCCCTCGTGCTCCTCGAGGAACCGACGTTCCCGGGGTGCCTGATCCGCTGCCGCGCGCTGGGCATGTTCCGCATGCGCGACGAGGCCGGTGGTGACGACAAGGTGCTGTGCGTGCCCAAGGGCGACCAGCGCGCGAGCTGGCGCTCCGAGATCGACGACGTCTCGGAGTTCCACCGCCTCGAGATCCAGCACTTCTTCGAGGTGTACAAGGACCTCGAGCCGGGCAAGTCCGTCGAGGGCGCGCACTGGGTGGGCCGCGAGGACGCCGAGGCGGAGATCCGCCGCTCGTTCCAGCGCGTGATCGACACCGGCTACACGCACGCCAACCCCACCTGAGCCGTGGGCGACCGGGACGCCCCGGACGTCACCCCGGACCACCTGCCCGCGATGACCCCTCGGGCACTGCGCGAGGCACTGCCCGACGTCCCGTGGCGCCTCGAGGAGCTCTGGGCCCTGGACCCGGCCGGTGGTCGAGGTCCCGGTCGCCGAGCTCGACCGCTCCTCGACCTGCCGCTGTGGCAGCGCGATGGTGTGCGCTTCCAGGTGCGGCCGCGTGACGTGGTCGCCGACCCGACGGCGTACCCGCACCACGTGGCCCGCGTGCACGCCGCGGACCGGTCCCTCCCGGTGCACTGCTGCGTGCATCGTGGCCGGCTCGTGATCCTGAACGGGTACCCCCGGCTGCTCGGCGCCGTGCTCGACGGCGATGCTCACCTTCGGGCGATGCTCACCTTCGGGCGATGATCCTCGGCAAGGAGGACCTCGAGCGGGTCAGCTCCGCAGGGCGAGCCCAGGCGCGATCACGCTCGGATCTCTTGGACGCAGGAAGGGACGCCCCTCGCGGGGCGTCCCTTCCTGATCCCGCTGCTCCGTCGCGGCGGTGTTACGGGCGGCCCGCGAGGGGCAGCACGTTCGTCCACCAGATCTTGACGTACTCGACGGTCTTGCCCGGCGACGGCGACTGCACCCGCATGCCGTTGCCCGCGTAGATGGCCAAGTGGTAGATGCCGGAGGCCGCACCGTTGTCGGAGTAGAAGATCAGGTCACCGGGGCGCATCGCGCCGACCGGGACGTGCGCCACGGCCGCGTACTGGTCCCGCGTCGTCCGGGGCAGGGAGACACCGGCGTTCTGGTATGCGCGCATCGTCAGGCCCGAGCAGTCGTACCCGTTCGGTCCCGTGGCGCCCCACACGTACGGCTTGCCCAGCTGGGTCATCGCCCAGTTGAGGGCGGCCTGCCCGGTGCTGGCACTGGTGGTGGGCGCGGGGGCCGGGGCCGCGGGAGGAGCCGGGGCCGGGGCCGCGGGAGGGGCCGGGGTCGTGACCACGGGAGGGGCCGGGGCCGCGGGAGGGGCCGGGG
>JAENWO010000434.1 GCA_016649925.1 Actinomycetales bacterium | reverse complement strand
GCTCGAGCTCCGCCTTGGCGAGCTCCTCGACGTTGACGTCCTTGAACGTCACCACGCGCACCGACTTCACGAACCGGGCGGAGCGGTAGACATCCCATACCCACGCGTCCCCGAGGGACAGCTCGAAGAAGACCTCGCCGCCGGCGGAGCGGACCTGCAGGTCCACCTGGTTGGCGAGGTAGAAGCGGCGTTCCGTCTCGACCACGTAGGAGAACAGTCCGACGACGTCGCGGTACTCGCGGTAGAGCGCAAGCTCCATGTCGGTCTCGTAGTCCTCCAGGTCCTCAGCGCTCACGGGTCCATCATGCCCTGTCCGGACACCGCCGGCGGCGCACCCGCGGACTTCATCACCAGCGGAAGCTCCTCAGCGATCATCGCCTCGGCGGTGGGTAACGACCAGCTGCGGCGGTGCAGATCCGTGGGCCCGTGCCGGCGGAGCGCGGCCGCGTGCTCCGGGGCGGAGTACCCCTTGTTGTCGGCCCAGGCGTACACCGGATGGCTCTCGTGCCGGGCGACCATCAGGGCATCACGCTCGCACTTCGCCAGGACGCTCGCGGCTGCGACCACCGAGCACGTCAGGTCCGCCTTGATGCGGGTGACCACCGGCACGCACCCCTGCGGCTCGCCGGCGGCCGGGGAGAGCCAGTTGTGCGAACCGTCGAGGATGACGACGTCGGGCACGAACGAACGCGCCGACAGCTCGGCCAGCGCGCGGTTCCCGGCGAGCCGCAGGGCCACGATGATCCCGAACCTGTCGATCTCCTCGGCCTCGGTGTGCCCGACGGCGCTGGCCACGCACCAGCGACGGATCGGTGCGCACAGGGCCTCCCGGACCGGTGGACGCAACAGCTTCGAGTCCCGCAGACCGGCCGGTGTGCGGCCCGTGGTGGCGTCGACCACCACGACGCCGACGCTGACGGGCCCGGCGAGGGCGCCGCGGCCCACCTCGTCCATGCCCGCGACAAGGAGGCGGCCGTCAGCCGCCAGGAGCTCGCGCTCCAGCCGGCGCGACGGCGGACGGCTCATGACGGGTCGGGGACGCCCTTGAAGGTCTCCCCGGGGTTGCTCAACAATGTGACGCGGTCCAACGGCCAGATGATGACGAACGCGGTTCCCACCACATTACGCATCGGGACGAACCCTCCGCCGAACGACCCGAGGTTGTACCGGGAGTCGGCCGACTCGGGACGGTTGTCCCCCATCACCCACAGGTGGTCCTGGGGGACCACGACGTCGAACGGGTCCAGGCTGGGGGCGGCGTCGCCGCGGATGTAGGGCTCCTCGATCGCCTCCCCGTTGACGGTGACGAGCCCGTCCGCGTTGCAACAGATCACGTGGTCCCCGGGCAGCCCGACGATCCTCTTGATCAGGTGCTCGTCCGCATGCGCGGGCAGCAGACCGACGAACGTCAGGACGTCGGTGACGATGTCCGGCTGCTGCGCCTCGCTCGGCGGCAGCCAGCCACCCGGGTCGAGGAAGACGACGATGTCCCCGCGGCCCAGGTCGAACGGGCCGGGGGCGAGCTTGTTGACCACGAGCTTGTCACCGATGAGGAGCGTGTCCTCCATCGAACTGCTCGGGATGTAGAACGCCTGCGCGAAGAACGTCTTGATGACGAGCGACAGGACGAGCGCGGCGACGAGGATGATGACCGACTCGTGCAGGAGCGAACCCAGCGCGCCGCGCCGGGTTTTCCGCGGCTTGTCGGCGGCGCCCGCGGATCCGCTCGCATCGGAGACGTCGTCGGGGGTGTCCTCGGCGAGGCCGGCACCGTCCCAGGCTGCGAGGTGGTGCGAGGAACGGACGCCGACCGGCGGGGGGCCGGCACCGTCAGACTGCCCGACCGGCTCGTCGTCACCCACCATCTCGCCGTCCCGTCCTCGTCGAGGGAGCGCTCAGGCGCCCCCGGCCCACCGTGTCAGTTGATGGGCGTGCGGCGCTCGCGGATCTTGGCAGCCTTGCCGTGGCGGTTGCGCAGGTAGTACAGCTTCGCGCGGCGGACGTCACCGCGGGTGAGGACCTCGATGTGGTCGATCGCCGGGGAGTGCAGCGGGAAGGTGCGCTCGACGCCGACGCCGAAGCTGACCTTGCGGACCTTGAAGGTCTCGCGCACGCCGCCGCCGGAGCGGGCGATGACGACACCCTGGAAGACCTGGATGCGGGAGCGGTTGCCCTCGACGATGTTGACGTGCACCTTGAGGGTGTCACCGGCGCGGAACGCCGGGATTCCCACGCGCAACGAGGCTGCGTCGACGCTGTCCAGAGTATGCATGGTGTTGCCTTCCCGCTTGTGCCACAGGTCACCCGCGATCGTCTGGGCGACTGACGCCGCCTGAGAATGTCGATGGTGGTCGGTCCCGAGCCGTGGTGTCCGCGATTCCCCTGTGGCAGAGGCGGTGTGAAGTGCCCAGAACGACTGCCCCAGTTTGCCACAGCGCGAGCCACAACCGAAATCATCCGACGGCCCGCAGCGGGTGCTCCATGACGTAGTCGTCCTCCCAGCGGTCCCCCACCCGGAACCGGCGAGTCCCCACCCGCACGAAACCGGACCGTGAGTAGAAGCGCTGGGCCCGCGCGTTGTGCTGGTTGACACCCAGCCAGAGGCTCGCCAGGCCTCGCGCTTCGGCGGCCCGCAGGCTGGCCGCAATGAGCTCGCCCGCCACGCCGGACCCGTGGTGCTCCGGCAACACGTAGCACTTGCTCAACTCCGCGGTCGGACGGGCGACGACGACGGACGCGACGTCCGCATCGCGCGGTTCTTCCTGGACCAGCATCGTGTAGCCGACGACGGCGCCGGCCACCTCGGCGAGCAGCAGCACGCGTCGG
>JAENWO010000325.1 GCA_016649925.1 Actinomycetales bacterium | reverse complement strand
GACGAGCTCTTCACCGAGCTCACCGGCGCCGCACCGCCCGACGTCGTGATGGTGCTGGTGGACGCCGTCCCGGGTACTGACCTGGACGTCCTCGGCGAGGAGCTCGACGGCGTCCTGGCACCCTACGTCGTGGTGACCGCCTTGACCTCCGACGAGCTCGTGAATCAGCTCGCCGACCAGGTGAACCAGGCACTGGTGATCATCTACGCCCTGCTCGGGCTGTCCGTCGTCATCGCGATCCTCGGCATCGTGAACACCCTCGCTCTGTCCGTGATCGAGCGGACGCGCGAGATCGGCCTGGTGCGCGCCGTGGGGCTCGGCCGCCTGCAGCTCTCCGGGACCATCGTCATCGAGAGCGTCCTGACCGCGATCTTCGGCACCGCCGTCGGCCTGGTCGTCGGCGTCGCTCTGGCTGCCGCCGTGCGGTCGGTGTACGCCGACCAGGGGCTCTCGGTGCTCTCGGTGCCCTGGTGGCAGCTCGTCGGCATCCTCGCGCTGTCCGCCGTCGTGGGCGTGCTGGCCGCCCTCTGGCCCGCGATCAGGGCCTCGAGCCTCCCGGTCCTGGAGGCGATCGCGCAGGAGTAGATTGCTTGGTCCGCCGGTGATGAGGTTGCCGAACAGGCGACAGCACGGTTGGCTGTAGTCCAGGTTCGCGGCAGCTGCCGCGCTGTACACGAGAGGCGGCACGGTGGTCGACACCAACAGTTCCATGCCCCAACGTCCCGCGCCGCCCGCAGCCGAGCCCACCGTGGGCCAGCTCTTCGGGAAGGTGACGGAGAGCATCTCCAAGCTCGTGCGCGACGAGCTCCAGCTGGCCCAGGCGCAGATCGCCGACAAGGGCAAGGCGCTCGGGGTGGGTGGCGCGTTGTTCGGCGTCGCCGCCGTGTTCGGGCTGTTCGGGTTCGGCTGGCTCCTCACCGCCGCGATGTTCGGGCTCGCCGAGGTGCTGCCCTTCTGGGCGTCCGCCCTGATCGTGGGCGTCGTCCTGCTGGTGATCGCTGCGATCGCCGGGCTGATCGGCAAGACGAAGGTCGGCAAGGGCGCCCCGCCGACCCCGGAGACCGTGCAGAACGTGAAGAAGGACATCGCCGCCCTCAAACAAGGAGTCAAGTCATGACGACCTCAGGTGACGCCGGCACCCGCAAGCGCACCGCCGCCGAGATCGAGGCGGACCTGCTGCGCACCCGCGAGGAGCTGACGCGGTCCGTCGACGATCTGTCCGACCGGCTGGACCCACGTCGCCAGGCGCAGGCCGTCAAGGAGCAGGCCAAGACCTTGGCTGACGGTGCGACGAACCGGGCGAAGTCGTTCGTGGACCACGTCAAGGCCGGCGACTCGAAGGCCGTCTCGATCGTCGGGGTTGCCGCTGCCGCGCTCGCCGCGATCGTCGGCCTCTCGGTGATCCGCCGCAACCGCTGACCGACGCGCCACCGGCGGCCGTCTTCGCCATGCGAGCATCGGAATACCCGGTGGCGATACCGCGTTCTTCTTACCGGTTGGCCCACTGCCACTGCGACAAGGTACGGTGGTCCTACGACAAACTGACCAGTCCCCGGCGATCGCTACGTCCTTTGATGATGTGATTCCGGTACCTACGGTGGAGGGGGTCACGCCATGGGGCGCGGCCGTCAAAAGGCAAAGCAGACCAAGGTCGCTCGGCAGCTGAAGTACTACAGCCCCGAGACCGACTACCAAGCGCTCGAGCGCGAGCTCACGAACGGCACGCAGACGTATGTCGCGGACCGTTTTGAGAGCCCGCCCGTCGAGGACGAGGACGCCGACCGGCCTCCCCGGACCCCACCGACGCTGAGCCGTTGACGGCGTTCGTCACGGCTGCTCACGGCGGCAGCGGCGGCAGCAGCAGCAGCAGCGGCAGCGGCAGGGCCCCTTCAGGACGTGCGGTAGTCGCCGAGCAGTAGCACGCCGCCGCCGCGGACACCCTTGGTGCCGGAGACGATCCCGACGGTCTCGCTCGCGCCGGCCGCGTCCCGCACCCCTCCGAGCACCCACGCGGGCAGCCCGCGCTCGGCGCACATCCGGAGCGTCTCCTCCACACCCCGGGGGTCGACGATCGCAACCATGCCCACCCCCAGGTTCAGGGCGTTCTCCAGGTCCGACCACGGCACCGAACCCAGCGCCCGCACCACGTCGAAGACCGGCGGCACCACCCAGGAGGTGCGATCGACGTCGGCCACCAGGCCGGGCGGCAGCACGCGGGCCAGGTTCGCCGCGAGCCCTCCCCCGGTGACGTGGGTGAAGGCATGCACACCCGCGGCGTCCGCGTCGGCCAGCGCGAGGCAGTCGGCGGCGTAGACCCGGGTCGGCTCGAGGAGCTCGGCGCCGAGCGTGCGGCCGAACTCGGGCACGTCCCGGTCCAGCTGCCACCCCGCCACCTGGACCACGCGGCGCACCAGGGAGTACCCGTTTGAGTGCAGCCCGCTCGAGCCCAGCGCGATGAGCACGTCGCCCGCGCGGACGCGGTCCGGGCCGAGCATCGCCTCCGCCTCCACCACGCCGGTCGCAGCGCCCGCCACGTCGTACTCGTCGGGACCGAGCAGGCCCGGGTGCTCGGCCGTCTCGCCCCCCACCAGCGCGGTGCCGGCGACCTCGCAGGCCCGCGCGATGCCTCGCACGATGGCGGCGATCCGCTCCGGGACCACGCGCCCGCAGGCGATGTAGTCGGTCATCACGAGCGGCTTGGCGCCCACCACGACGATGTCGTCGACGACCATGCCGACGAGGTCGAATCCGATCGTGTCGTGGATGTCCATGGCCTGCGCGATCGCGACCTTCGTGCCGACGCCGTCGGTGGAGGTGGCGAGCAGCGGGCGGCGGTAGCTGAGCAGCTCGGAGGCATCGAACATCCCGGCGAAGCCGCCGGTTCCACCGATCACGTTCGGCCCGTGGGTGGCGCGGACGGCGTCCTTCATCAGCTCGACGGCGCGGTCCCCGGCCTCGGTGTCGACGCCGGCCGAGGCGTAGGTGACAGGTTCCGTCATGGGTGCAGCAGCGCTCCCGCGCCGCCGGCCGCGACCGAAACCGACGTGAGCCCGTCCTGGGGGGCCCCCAGCGGGAGTTCGTCCTGGTCCAGGATCTGTGCGGCCAAGACCCGGTCGGTGATCTCGATCGGGTAGGCGCCGGTGAAGCAGGCGGCGCACAACCGCGACGCCGGCTGGTCGGTGGCGGCGATCATGCCCTCGAGCGAGATGTACCCGAGGGAATCGGCCCCGAGGCTCGCCCCGACCTCCGCCGCGCTCAACCCGTTCGCGATGAGCTCGGCCCGGGTGGCGAAGTCGATGCCGTAGAAGCACGGCCATTTCACCGGCGGGGAGGAGATCCGCACGTGGATCTCCGCGGCGCCCGCCTCGCGCAGCATCCGGATGAGCGCACGCTGGGTGTTGCCGCGCACGATCGAGTCGTCCACCACCACGAGCCGCTTGCCGCGGATCACCTCACGCAGCGGGTTGAGCTTGAGCCGGATGCCCAGCTGTCGGATCGTCTGGCTCGGCTGGATGAACGTGCGACCGACGTAGGCGTTCTTCGTCAGGCCTTGCGCGAACGGGATGCCGGACTCGGTGGCGTACCCGATCGCGGCCGGCGTCCCGGACTCCGGCACCGGGATCACCAGGTCCGCCTCGACCGGGAACTCCCGCGCCAGCGTGCGGCCCATCGTGACCCGCGCGGCGTTCACGGACTTGCCGGCGATCGTCGTGTCCGGACGGGCGAGGTAGACGTACTCGAACACGCAGCCCTTCGGCTCAGCGGGCGCGAACCGCTGCGCCCGCAGGCCGTCGGCGTCGATCGTGATGAACTCGCCGGGCTCAACCTCGCGCACGAAGGACGCACCGACGATGTCCAGGGCCGCGGTCTCCGAGGCCACCACCCAGCCACGGTCGAGCCGGCCGAGCACGAGGGGACGCACGCCCTGCGGG
>JAENWO010000440.1 GCA_016649925.1 Actinomycetales bacterium | reverse complement strand
GGCGACCACCGGGCGGGGCGACCACCGGGCGGGGCGACTACCGGGCGGGGGGAGCGGACAGGTCGAACTCGGTGCAGATGTCCGCCCCGAGGACGAAGCGGCGGACGGGGGCCGACAGCGCGTCGGCGAGACGGTCGGAGCCGCTGAACCGGATACCCGGGACGCCGTCGCCGATGAGGAGGGGCGCCGTCGTGAGGTAGAGCCGGTCGAACAGACCGTCGGCGAGAAAGCGGGAGACCGTGCGCCCGCCGCCCTCGACGAGCACCCGCCCGAGGCCACGCTCGCGCAGGACAGCCAGCACCTCGCGCGGGTCGAACCCCGCCCGGGTGCGGGCGAGCCGCACCACCTCCACGTGGGGTTTGGTGTCGGGGAGCTCCACGCCGGGTGCGACGCACCACAGGGTGGGGGACGCGCCGTCGTCCATCAACCGCGTGTGGGTGGGAACCCGGCCGCGCGGGTCCAGCACCACCCGGACGGGTGAGGATCCGGGCACGGCGCGCACGGTGAGCCGGGGGTCGTCGGCCACCACGGTGCTCGCGCCGACGACGACGGCGTCGACGAGCGCACGCAGCCGATGCAGGTGCTCGCGGTCCTCTTCCCCGGTGACGAACTCCGCGTCGCCGGTGCGGGCGGCGATGAATCCGTCCGCGCTCTGTCCGAGCTGGCCGATCGTGACCCGCTCACCGGCGCCGGCCAGCCACGCGTACCGATCCAGCAGCACGGTCTCCGCCTCGGCCGCCGCCTCGGTGGCCGCCGCCTCGGGCACGCGGCGGGCGAGGAGCTCCTCCCACACGTCGGGCGCCGCGACCCGGCCGTCATGGCCCATCCGCGCGCGCTTCGTGGCGAGATAGAACGCGTTCTCCGGGCGGTCGCGCACCGGGAGCGGCTTCCGGGCGACCACCTCGATGCCCAGCTCGGTGAGCTTGGCCGTCTTGTCGGGGTTGGAGGACATCAGCCGGACGCGGGTGACGCCGAGGTCGCGCAGGATCGTGGCGGCGTCGTCGTAGTCCCGGGCGTCGGCCGGGTAGCCCAGTCGCACGTTCGCGTCCACCGTGTCGACGCCCTCGTCCTGGAGTGCGTAGGCGCGCAGCTTGGGAAGCAGCCCGATGCCTCGGCCCTCGTGCCCGCGCAGGTAGATGAGGATGCCACGGCCCTCGAGACTGATCTCGTGCAGGGCGGCCCGGAGCTGTTCGCCGCAGTCGCAGCGGTAGGAGCCGAGCGCGTCGCCGGTGAGGCACTCCGAGTGCACCCGCACGAGCGGTGCCAGGTCGTCCACCGCACCGCCGGCGACGTCACCCTGGACGAGCGCGACGTGCCCCAGCCCTCCCCCGCCGTCGTACCCGTACATCCGGAAGGTTCCGTGCTCCGTCGGGAGAATCGTGACCACCGCCGTGGGTGCGGCGTCGCTCGCGTCGCTCATTCGCTCAGGTTCGCACGCAGGCGCGCGCCGCGCGCGCCGAGGGCGGGTCACCAGGCGGGCATCAGAAGTTGATCATGTGCCCGGTCAGGCCGTGGAAACCCTCCTGGAGCGCCTCGCTCAGCGTGGGGTGCGTGTGGACGTTGCGCGCGAGCTCGGTCGCGGTGAGGTCCCACTTCTGCGCGAGGGTCAGTTCGGGCAGGAGCTCCGAGACGTCGGGCCCGATGAGGTGACCGCCGAGGAGCTCGCCGTACTCGGCGTCGGCCACGAGCTTGACGAAGCCGACGGGCTCGCCGAGGCCGTGCGCCTTGCCGTTCGCGGTGAACGGGAACTTCACGACCTTGACGTCGTGGCCCTCGTCGCGGGCCTGCTGCTCGGTGAGGCCGAAGCTGGCCACCTGCGGCTGGCAGAACGTCGCACGGGGCATCATCCGGTAGTCGCCGAGCTCCATGGTCTCGGCGCCCGCGATGGTCTCGGCGGCCACGACGCCCTGCGCCTCGGCCACGTGGGCGAGCTGCAGCTTGGCCGTGACGTCACCGACGGAGTAGATGCCGTCGACGTTCGTGCGCATGCGCTCGTCGATCGCGATCGCGCCGCGCTCGGTGAGCTGCACGCCGGTGTTCTCCAGGCCGTAGCCGTCCACGCGGGGCGCGAAGCCGATCGACATGAGGACCTTGTCCGCGGTGAGCTCGCCGGGCTTGCCGGACTTGTCGGTGTAGGTGACCGTGACGGACCGGCCGTCGTCGGTCACGGACTCCACCTTCGTGGAGGTGAGGATCGTGACGCCGAGGCCCTTGTACGCCTTGGCGATCTCCTTCGAGACCTCCACGTCCTCGTTCGGCAGCGCGCGGTCGAGGAACTCCACGATCGTCACCTCCACGCCGTAGTTGCGCAGCACGTAGCCGAACTCCATGCCGATGGCGCCGGCGCCGACGATCACGATGGATCGCGGAAGCTCGCGGGTGAGGATCTGCTCCTCGTAGGTCACCACGTTCTTGCTCAGCTCCACCCCCGGCAGCAGGCGCACCGTGGAGCCGGTCGCGATGATCACGTTCTCGAACGTGATGGTCTCGGTCTCGCCCGAGCTGAGGGCGACCGAGAGCGTCTTGGCGTCAGCGAAGCTGCCGCGGCCGTCGTACTCGGTGATCTTGTTCTTCTTCATCAGGAAGTGCACGCCCGCCACGCGGCCGTCGGCCACCTTGCGGCTGCGGTCGAATGCGACGCCGTAGTCGAACGATGCCTCACCGCTGATGCCGAATAGCTTGGCTTCCTTGGTGAAGATGTGGGCCAGCTCCGCGTTGCGCAGCAGCGCCTTCGACGGGATGCAGCCGACATTGAGGCAGACGCCGCCCCAGTACTT
>JAENWO010000031.1 GCA_016649925.1 Actinomycetales bacterium | reverse complement strand
GCCTGAGCCTCGACGCTCACCGGTGATCGCACCCGCACCCGCCCGCACCCGCACCCGCACCCGCCCGCACCCGCACCCGCACCCGCCCGCACCCGTGATCGCGTGACACGAAACGGTCGTTCCCAGGGCTCTGACGACCCGATTCGGCACCTGGGAGCGACATCTTCGTGTCACGCGTTCGTCGGTGCGGCCAGTTCCCGGTGCGCATGCGAACCGGGAAGGGCGTTCGCGTCTCGGACGGGCGTTGCTGCACCCATCAGCAGGCGTGGGAAGATGACCGCCATGCTCAGATGGTTGACGGCCGGCGAATCGCACGGCCAGGCCCTGGTGGGGGTCCTAGAGGGGGTGCCGGCCGGCGTGCAGATCACCAGCGCCGAGGTGCAGGCCGCCCTCGCCCGCCGCCGGCTCGGCTACGGCCGCGGCGCCCGGATGAAGTTCGAGCAGGACGAGGTGCGCCTCCTCGGTGGCGTGCGTCACGGGCTCACGCAGGGTGGCCCGGTGGCGATCGAGATCGGAAACAGCGAGTGGGCCAAGTGGGAGACGGTGATGTCCGCCGACCCTGTCCCGCCCGCTGCGCTGGACGTCGACGCCGGAACGGGCGACGCGCGCGAGCAGGCGCGTAACAAGCCGCTGACCAGGCCCCGGCCGGGCCATGCCGACCTCGTCGGGATGCAGAAGTACGCCCTCGACGACGCCCGAGGTGTCCTCGAGCGGGCGAGCGCACGGGAGACCGCCACCCGGGTGGCCCTGGGTACCGTCGCCGCTGCCCTGCTCAGCCAGGCCGCCGGCATCCGGCTGGTCTCCCACGTCGTGTCGGTGGGCGCGGTGGGCACCCCCGAGAACGCGCCGGTGCCGGGACCTGACGACGTCGCGGCCCTCGACGCCGACCCCATCCGCTGTTTCGACCCGGCCACCTCCGCAGCGATGGTTGCCGAGATCGACGCGTGCCAGAAGGACGGTGACACCGTCGGCGGTGTCGTCGAGGTGCTGGCCTATGGGCTGCCTCCCGGCCTGGGCTCTTTCGTCCACGGCGACCGGAAGCTCGACGGACGCCTCGCCGGGGCCGTGATGGGTATCCAGGCGATCAAGGGCGTGGAGATCGGGGACGGCTTCGCCACCGCCGCCCGTCGGGGCTCCGTCGCGCACGACGAGATCGTCCGTGACGAGGACGGTCGCATCCACCGCCTGACGAACCGCGCCGGCGGTATCGAGGGCGGGATGAGCAACGGCGAGGTGCTGCGCGTGCGCGCCGCGCTCAAGCCCATCTCCACCGTTCCCCGGGCCCTGGCCACGATCGACGTCTCCACCGGCGAGGCAGCGACGGCGATCCACCAGCGCTCGGACGTGTGCGCCGTCGCCCCGGCCGCGGTCGTCGCCGAGGCGATGGTCGCGCTCGTGCTGGCCGAGGCCGTGCTGGAGAAGTTCGGCGGGGACAGCGTGAGCGAGACCGCGCGCAACCTGGACACGTTCCTGGACGCGATCCCGGCGACCATGCGATGAGCGGGCCCACGCTCGTCCTGGTCGGCCCGCCCGGAGCCGGCAAGTCCACCGTCGGCCGCCTCCTCGCCCAGGCTTGGGGTGTGCCGTTCCGGGACACCGACGACGACGTCGAGGTCGCCGAGGGGCGCACGATCGCCGACATCTTCATCGACTCGGGCGAGGAACACTTCCGGGCCGCCGAGCGGGCCGCCGTCGTGCGGGCCCTCGCCGAGCACGACGGCGTCCTCGCCCTGGGTGGGGGAGCAGTCCTCGACCCCGACACCCAGGCCGAGCTGGCCGGCCTTGCGGTGGTCTACCTGTCCGTCTCGCTCGCCGCCGCCTCCCCCCGGGTCGGCCTGAACGCGAACCGGCCGCTCCTGGTGGGCAGCCCGCGGCGGCAGTGGCAGCTGCTGATGGAGGCGCGCCGCGGAATCTACGCCTCGCTGGCCGCCGTCGAGGTCAGCAGCGACGACCGCACGCCCGAACAGGTGCGTGACGCCGTGCTGGAGCAGCTGGGACCGGTGGAGCCGTGAGCACCACCCGGATCGGCGTGTCCGCCGAGCGCGACTACGACGTCCTGATCGGCGCTGGCCTCCTCGGTGAGCTCACCGGCCTCGTCGGTGCGAAGGCCCGGCGCGTCCTCGTCCTGCACCCGCCCGCCCTTGCCGGGATGGCAGACGCCGTCCGTGGGGGCCTGTTTGCAGCGGGCTACGAGGTCCACCTCGTCGAGGTGCCGGACGCGGAGGAGGCCAAGACCGCCGAGGTTGCCGCCTCCTGCTGGGCCGTGCTCGGGCTGGCCGCGTTCGGCCGGGACGACGTCGTCGTCGGCCTGGGTGGGGGAGCGACGACCGACCTCGCCGGCTTCGTCGCCGCGACCTGGCTGCGCGGCGTTCCCGTGGTGCAGGTGCCCACGACGCTCCTGGCGATGGTGGACGCCGCTGTCGGAGGCAAGACCGGCATCAACACCGTCGAGGGCAAGAACCTCGTCGGCGCCTTCCACTCCCCGGTCGGCGTGCTGTGCGACCTCACCAGCCTTCAGACCCTCCCGGAGCGGGACCTCACCGCGGGGCTGGCCGAGATCGTCAAGGCGGGGTTCATCGCCGACGAGCGGATCCTCGAGCTCGTCGAGGCGGACCCCGCCGCAGCCCGGGATCCTCGTTCGGACACGCTGCGCGAGCTCGTCGAGCGCGCGATCGCGGTCAAGTCCCGCGTGGTCTCGGCCGACCTGCGCGAGGCGGACCTGCGCGAGATCCTCAATTACGGGCACACGCTGGCGCACGCGATCGAGCACACCGAGCACTACCGGTGGCGCCACGGCGCGGCGGTCAGCGTCGGCATGGTCTTCGCCGCCGAGCTGGCGCGCCTCGCCGGGCACCTCGACGGCTCCGTCGTGGATCGGCACCGCGTGATACTCGGGTCGTTGGATCTGCCGATGACGTACCCCGGGGACCGCTGGGAGCAGCTGCACGAGGCGATGCGCCGCGACAAGAAGTCCCGCGCGGACATGCTGCGGTTCGTCATCCTCGACGGCATCGGCAAGCCGGTCCGGCTGGAGGGACCCGAGGAGGCCCTGCTCGTCGCCGCGTACGCCGCGATCAGCTCCGGCCAGGACTCTAGGGTGGCGTCATGACTGGTGTCCTCGTCCTCAACGGTCCCAACCTCGGCCGCCTCGGCTCCCGGGA
Organism: Actinomycetales bacterium; assembly: GCA_016649925.1. Taxonomy (GTDB): domain Bacteria; phylum Actinomycetota; class Actinomycetes; order Actinomycetales; family Beutenbergiaceae; genus JAENWO01. The sequence goes on along the minus strand of JAENWO010000031.1, from coordinate 10,280 downwards.
GCCCGACGTCTACGGCGCGATGGACCACGCCGCGCTGACGACGACGATCCTCGGCTGGGCGGACGAGCTCGGCCTCGAGGCGCAGGTCCGGCAGAGCGACGACGAGACCGAGCTGGTGCACTGGCTGCACGAGGCCGTCGATGCGAGGCTGGACGTGGTCCTCAACCCGGCCGCGTTCACGCACTACTCCTACGCCCTGCGCGACGCCGCGGCGCAGGTCACCACGTCCGGGCTGCGCCTGGTGGAGGTGCATCTGACGAACCCCGCCACCCGTGAACGCTTCCGCCACACGAGCGTGATCGGCGGCGTCGCGACCGGGACGATCGCAGGTTTCGGCTTTGACTCCTACCGGCTCGCCCTGAACGCTCTCCGACCTTGATCCTCAATAATCAGGTCCTCAACCTTGATTACAGACAATCAAGGTTGTAACGTTGATCTATGTTCGTCATCACGGCCGACCAGGACGCCTCCCGGCGCAGCGGTGACCGCGTCGAAGTGATCCTCGGCGAGCTCACCACCCTGATCCGCGACCGGGACCTGGCCGACGGCGTCGCGCTGCCGTTCGAGCGCACGGTGGGGGACGAGGTCCAGGGCGTCCTCACCGACGCCGCCGCCGCGCTGAGGCTCGCCCTGCACCTCCAGCGCCACCAGGAGTGGAGCGTCGGCATCGGCATCGGACCCGTCGACCTCCCGCTCGCCGAGAGCGCCCGCGCCAGCTCAGGCGCGGCGTTCGTCCGTGCGCGGGAAGCCGTCGAGCGCGCCAGGGGTAAGTCCGTGCCGGTCCCGTTCGCCCTGGAGGCGGGCAGCACCCCGCGGTCCGAGCAGACCGAGTCCCTGCTCCAGCTCCTGGCCGCGGTGGTCCGCCGTCGGACGGCGCAGGGCTGGGAGGTGGTGGACCTGCTGAGTCAGGGAGCCGCTACCCGCAGGGAGGCCGCCGCGAGCCTGGGCATCAGCGCGCAGGCGGTCAGCCAGCGGCTGCGGGTGGCGATGTGGACCGAGGAGGAGCAGGTGCACCCCCTCGCGGAGCGCCTGCTCGCCGGGCTGGACGCCGGCGGGTCATGATGGGCGGTGTGCACCTCGTCCTGACAATCCTCATCGCGGCTGTCGCCCTGGCCCTGTCCGCGGGGGTCGGCTCACCGCTGACTGCCTGGATCCTGGGCCTCGCCAGCCGGAGTGAGCCGCCCGTCCGTACGGAGGACGGCGCCGCCGTCGCGCCGGAGGACGTCCTGCGTGGTGGCACCTGGATCGGGGTGCTCGAGCGACTGGCGGTCACCGGCTCGATCCTCGTCGGCTACCCGGCCGCGATCGCCGTCGTCATCGCGATCAAGGGTCTGGGTCGCTTCCCCGAGATCTCCAGCGCCCACGGCGCGGCGGAGAGGTTCATCATCGGGACGCTGACCTCGTGCCTGTGGGGCGCCGTCGTCGGCCTCGGCGCACTGGCTGCGCTGACCGCGTTAACCTAAGGGCCGCGAAGTCTCACCCGCACCAGCCGAAGGACACCTGACGTGGCATCGACGAACGACCTCAAGAACGGCCTGGTTCTCAACATCGACGGACAGCTCTGGTCCGTCGTGGAGTTCCAGCACGTCAAGCCCGGGAAGGGCCCGGCGTTCGTGCGGACGAAGCTCAAGGGCGTCCTCTCCGGCAAGGTCGTGGCGAAGACGTTCAACGCCGGCCTCAAGGTCGAGACCGCGAACGTCGACAAGCGCGAGATGCAGTACCTGTACAAGGAGGGCGAGGACTTCGTCTTCATGGACACCTCCAGCTACGAGCAGCTGACCGTGCCTGGCCCCACCGTCGGGGACGCCGCCAACTTCATGGTGGAGGGCATGTCCGCGCTCGTCGCGACGCACGAAAGCCTCCCGCTCTACGTCGAGCTGCCGCCGTCGGTGGTCCTGGAGATCACGTACACCGAGCCGGGCCTGCAGGGCGACCGCTCCTCCGCGGGCACCAAGCCGGCCACGATCGAGACCGGGTACCAGATCCAGGTGCCGCTGTTCGTCGAGGCCGGCACCAAGGTCAAGGTCGACACCCGCTCGGGCGGCTACCTCGGCCGCGTGAACGGCTAGTCGATGAGCGCCCGCAGCAAGGCCCGCAAGCGCGCCCTGGACGTCCTCTACGAGGCGGACCAGCGGGCTCTCGCGGCCCAGCCGGACGAGTCGTTGGAGACGGCGTCAAGGTCACCTGCGGCTCCGCCGACGCCCACCCTGATGAGCCTGCTCGCAGACCGGCTCCTCGAGCCCGGTACGCAGACCTCCCTGCCGCAGTACGCCGTCGACATCGTCGAGGGGGTCAGCGCGCACGCCGAGCGCATCGACGAGGTGCTCACGACGTTCGCGCAGGGCTGGACGCTCGCCCGGATGCCCGCCGTCGACCGTGCGATCCTGCGCCTGGCCACGTGGGAGCTGCTCTACAACGACGAGGTGCCCGACGCCGTCGCGATCGACGAGGCGCTCGAGCTGGCCCGGTCGCTCTCCACGGACGAGTCGCCGACGTTCATCAACGGACTCCTCGGCCGGATCTCCCAGCTCAAGCCCAGCCTGCTGGACTGATGGCTCGTGAGCACTACGACGACGGCGGTGCTGCCCCGCCGCGTCGTCGCCGGGTATGCACTCGGCTCCGTCGGCACGGGTGGGTTCGGGGTCCTGCCCGGGCTGGTCCTGAGCTACTACCTCACGGACACGCTCGGTGTCACGGCCGGCCTGGCGAGCCTGGTGGTCACGCTGCCGAAGATCTGGGACGTCGTCATCGACCCGTTCATCGGACGGCTCAGTGATGCCAGCGCCCGACGGCGTGGCTCGCGCCGGGCGTTCCTCCTCGCCGGGGCACTCGGCCTCCCGATCACGTTCGCTGGGGTCTTCGCCACCCCAGAGGCGCTCAGCGGGGCCGCCGCCGGTGCGTGGGTGGCGTGCGCATTCATCATCGCCACCACCGCGTTCAGCCTGTTCCAGGTGCCCTATATCGCGCTCCCGGCCGAGATCGCACCGGACTACGCCTCCCGCACCCGGCTGCTCGCGCCCCGCATCGCGGTGCTCGCCGTGGCGATCCTCGCCTTCGGTGCAGGCGGGCCGATGGTGCGCGACGCCGTCGGCGGTGGCCGCGCCGGGTACCTCGCGATGGGGATCGTGACCGGCCTGCTGATGGGCGCCGGACTGCTGGCCGCCGCGTTCGGCGCCACGTCCGGCCCGCGTTCCGCACTCGCGCCCTCGGAGGCGCCCACCGGCACCTCCGCGATCGGCGCCGGCGTCGCCGCCCTGCGCGAGTCCGCCCCGCTGCGCGCCCTGCTCGCGGCGTTCGTGCTGCAGGCGCTGGCGACCGGTGCGATGCTCGCCGCCGCGCAGTACGTCGCGACCTACACCCTGGGGGACGAGTCCGCGGTCACGTTCCTGTTCGTGGCGCTCGTCGCGCCCGCGCTTCTCGTCATGCCGTTCGCGACGCGGCTGGCGCACCGGACGGGCAAGCAGCGGGCGCTCGTCCTGGCTACCGGCCTGTTCGCCGTCGCCACCCTCTCCCTGGTCGCGATGCGGTGGGTGCCGGGCGCCTGGGTGTACGTGAGCGTGGCCCTGGCCGGGGTGGCGTACGCCGGCCTGCAGCTCTACCCGTTGGCGATGCTGCCCGATGTGATCGCCTCCGACGCGCGATCCGGCGGCGACCGGGCGGGCGTGATCGCGGGGGTGTGGACCGCCGGGGAGACCAGTGGGCTCGCCCTCGGGCCGACCATCGCCCTCGGCGTCCTGGCCGTCACCGGCTTCACCTCACGCACCGGCGGAGTCGTGCTGGACCAGCCCGACTCGGCCATGCTCGGCGTCGCGCTGATCTTCAGCGTGCTGCCCGCCGCCCTCGCGGCGGCCTCTCTCCTGCCGTTGAGCCGCTACCACCTGACCCGTGAGGAGGTGGACGCGTGAGAACTCCCGATGACGTCCTCGCCGTGCTGCGGTCGCTGCGAGCCGCGGACCCGCCCACGCACGGCGGACGGGTGCTCTCCTACGTCTACGACCACGGCCGTCCGGAGCTGGATGAGCTCGTGCGCGAGGCCGCCATCGCGTTCCTGCCCGTCAACGGGCTCGACCCGACGACGTTCACGTCCGTGGCCATCCTCGAGCGGGACCTCGTCGCGTTCTCCCGCGAGGTGCTGCGCGGGGGGAGCGACGTCGTCGGCTCGGTCACGTCCGGTGGGACCGAGTCCTGCCTGCTTGCGGTCAAGTCCGCGCGGGACATCTGGCGCGGGGGGCACGGGGGTGCGGGCCGCCGGGCCACGCTCGTCATGCCGACGACGGCGCACCCCGCCTTCCGTAAGGCGGCCCACTACCTGGACCTGACCCTCGTCGAGGTACCGGTCGAGGCGGGGACCGGTGTCGTCGACGCGGAGCGCCTGCTGCGCGCCGTCGACGACGTGACCACCGGCGGAGCGCCGCCCGCGCTCGTGGTGGTGAGCGCGCCGAGCTACCCGTTCGGGGTGCTGGACCCCGTGGCGGAGGTCGCCGCGGGCGCTGCCTCCCGTGGCGTGCCGGTCCATGTGGACGCTTGCATCGGCGGTTGGCTGCTGCCGTGGTGGCCCGGCGAGACACCGGCGTGGGACTTCGCGGTGTCGGGCGTCACCTCGATCTCGACGGACCTGCACAAGTACGGCTACGCCCCCAAGGGGGCGTCCGTGGTGCTCTACCGGGGACGGGAGCGACACCGCGCGCAGTACTTCGCGACGGCGGACTGGCCCGGCTACCCGGTGGTCAACCCCACGGTCCTCGGGTCCCGCTCGGCCACGGCGTTGGCGGCGGCCTGGGCCGTGGTGCAGGTGCTCGGCCCGTCGGGATACGCCGAGCTGGTGGAGCGCACGGCGTCGGCGACGCAGCGCGTTCGCGAGGTGGTCGGCGAGATCCGCGGCCTCTGTGTGTTCGGGCACCCGGCCGCGGGGCTGCTCGCCGTCGTCGCCGACCACGGTGTCGCACCCCAGGACCGGGTCGACCCGTTCGTGCTCGTCGACCGGGCCCGCGAGCTGGGCTGGCTGCTGCAGGGCCAACCGGCCCTCACACAGTCCGACGGGACCGTCCTGCCACGCACCGCCCACCTCACTCTGACCGCCGTCACGGCCGACGTCGTCGAGGAGCTGGGGGCAGCCCTGGTCGCGGCGGCCGACGCGGCGCGGGGGCTGCCGGCTCCGGCACCGGATCGCTCTCTCATCGCCTCCGTCGCCGAGCACGGTCTCCCCACGGAGCTGGCGGGTGTGATGAGCACTCTGGAGGCGCTCGACACACGGTTGGTCCCGGACCTGCTCATCCAGCTGCTCGCGGCCGTGATCGACCCGGACGTGGCCTGAGCGGCTGCGCCGTCAGGGGCTGAGGAGGCTGCGGCGTCGGCCCTTGAGCGGCCGGGGGTTCGACCGGCTCAGCGTCACGCTCGACCTGGCGCGGCTTCGCCCTGCTGGGGCTCGCCGGGGCCGTGCCGACGGTTACCCTGGCCACGCGTGCGTTGTGGGCCATGCGTGCTTGACTGGCTGCATGCCATTAGCCGGAGAGTACGAGCCCAGCCCGAGCGCACGGTCGCGGGACCAGGTCGAGGAGTACGAGGGCTCGGGCGGCACCAGGGCGCTGACCCTGGACGGCCGACCGGTGGTGATCCTCATGACGGTGGGGGCGCGGAGCGGGAAGCTGCGCAAGATACCGCTGATGCGCGTCGAGCACGAGGGGGAGTACGCCGTCGTCGCCTCGATGGGCGGCGCGCCCACACACCCCGTCTGGTTCCACAACGTCGTTGCCGACCCGCGGGTCGAGCTCCAGGACGCCACCCAGACGTGGGACATGGTGGCGCGCGAGCTGCACGGCGAGGAGAGGGCCCTGTGGTGGGAACGCGCCGTCGCCGCCTATCCGCCGTATGCGGACTACCAGCGCAAGACGGACCGTGAGATCCCGGTGTTCCTCCTCACGCCGAGCGCGACACCGCACACCTGACCCCGGCACGCGAGTGCTGGCGTTTCATCCCCATATCCGGAGATATGGGGATGAAACGCCAGCACTCGCGTGCCGGGGTTGCGTGCCGGTAGTCTGTCCTGCGGCAACAACCCGATCCTTTAAGCCCGTCCGGTGAGGCGGGGAAGGAGGCGGCCGGATGAGTTCTGGCTCCTTGGGCACGATCGTGCTCACCGAAAGTGACATCTCCCGGGCCCTGACCCGGATCGCCCACGAGATCCTCGAGCGGAACAAGGGCGCGCAGGACCTGGTCCTGCTCGGCATCCCCACCCGCGGCGCGCCCCTCGCCCGGCGGGTCGGCGCGCGCATCCTCTCCGCGGAGAATCGCGAGGGCGACTCCGTCGACGGCATCGACTCCCTCGACTCCCTCGTCGGCGCCCTGGACATCACGATGCACCGGGACGACCTGCGCCGTCAGCCCACCCGCGCGCTCGAGCCCACCCGGATCCCGGCGGGCGGGATCGACGACAAGGTCGTGGTCCTCGTCGACGACGTCCTCTACTCCGGCCGCACGATCCGCGCTGCCCTCGACGCCATCTCCGACATCGGCCGGCCGCGCGCCGTCCAGCTCGCCGTCCTCGTCGACCGCGGGCACCGCGAGTTGCCGATCCGCGCCGACTACATCGGCAAGAACCTGCCCACCTCGCGGTCCGAACGGGTGCGCGTCCAGCTCAGGGAGCTGGACGGGACCGATGCGGTGGTGCTGCACGGGACCGATGCGGTGGTGCTGGACGGGACCGATGCGGTGGTGCTGGACGGATGAGGCACCTGCTCAGCGCGGCGGACCTGACCCGCGCCGAGGCCATCGAAATCCTCGACACGGCCGAGACGATGGCCCAGACGCAGTCCCGCGAGATCAAGAAGCTGCCGCCGTTGCGCGGCATGACTGTGGTCAACCTGTTCTTCGAGGACTCCACCAGGACCCGGATCTCGTTCGAGGCCGCGGCGAAACGGTTGTCCGCGGACGTCATCAACTTCTCCGCGAAGGGGTCCTCGGTCTCCAAGGGAGAGTCCCTCAAGGACACCGCCCAGACGCTCGCGGCGATGGGAGCGGACGCCGTCGTGATCCGCCACCCTGCCTCCGGTGCCCCCCACCGCCTGGCGACCGCCGGCTGGATCGACACGCCGGTGATCAACGCCGGGGACGGCATGCACCAGCACCCCACGCAGGCACTGCTGGACGCGTTCACGATGCGCCGCCGCCGGCACGGTGCCGCCACCACCGGCACGGACCTGGCCGGTGCCCGAGTGGTCATCGTCGGGGACGTCCTGCACTCCCGGGTGGCCCGCTCGAACGTGGACCTGCTCGCGACGCTCGGTGCCGACGTCGTCCTCGTCGCGCCGCCCACTCTGCTGCCCGTCGGGGCCGAGGTGTGGCCCTGTGCGCTGTCCTACGACCTGGACGCCACGATCGCCGAGCACACCCCGGACGCCATCATGATGCTGCGCGTCCAGCGCGAGCGGATGTCCAGCGCGGGGGGCGGGTTCTTCCCGTCGCCGATGGAGTACTCGCGCCGGTACGGGCTCGACGGCGCACGCCTGAGGGCCCTGCCCGACCATGCGATCGTGATGCACCCCGGCCCGATGAACCGCGGCCTGGAGATCTCGGCCCAGGCGGCCGACTCGGCCCGCTCGACCGTCGTCGAGCAGGTCTCGAACGGCGTCGCCGTCCGGATGGCCGTGCTGTACCTGCTGCTCGCCGGTGGCCGGAGCTCGGAAAGGAACGCCCAGTGAGCACCAGCTACCTGATCCGCGGCGCCGCCCTGCTCGGCGGGGAGCGCTCCGACCTCCTCCTGGCCGACGGCGTGATCGCCGCCGCGGGCCCCGACGCCGCCGCGCAGGCGACGGCGGACGCCATCACGCTCGACGGCGAGGGCTTGGTGGCGCTGCCCGGCCTCGTCGACCTGCACACCCATCTGCGCGAGCCCGGCCGCGAGGACGCCGAGACGGTGTACTCCGGCACACGGGCGGCAGCCCTCGGTGGCTTCACGTGCGTGCACGCGATGGCCAACACCGACCCGGTGGCCGACACCGCCGGGGTGGTGGAGCAGGTCTGGCGCCTCGGCAACGAGGCGGGCTGGGCCGAGGTGCGACCCGTCGGCGCCGTGACCGTGGGCCTGGACGGCGAACACCTCGCCGAGCTCGGCGCGATGGCCGACTCGGCCGCGCGGGTGCGCGTGTTCTCCGACGACGGCAAATGCGTCTGGGACCCGGTCCTGATGCGCCGCGCCCTGGAGTACGTCAAGGCGTTCGACGGTGTGATCGCCCAGCACGCCCAGGAGCCCCGCCTCACCGAGGGTGCCCTCATGCACGAGGGCGTCGTCTCCGCCGAGCTCGGCCTGACCGGCTGGCCGGCGGTGGCCGAGGAGGCGGTCATCGCTCGCGACGTGCTGCTCGCCGAGCACGTCGGCTCCCGCATCCACATCTGCCACCTGTCGACGGCCGGTTCGGTGGACATCGTCCGCTGGGCGAAGGCCCGCGGGATCGACGTGACCGCCGAGGTCACCCCGCACCACCTCATCCTCACCGACGAGTCCGTCCGCGGGTACGATCCGCAGTTCAAGGTGAACCCTCCGCTGCGCACCGCAGCCGACGTCGCCGCGGTCCGCGCGGGACTGGCGGACGGCACGATCGACATCGTCGCGACCGACCACGCCCCGCACGCCGCGCAGGACAAGGACTGCGAGTTCGCGGCCGCCGCGTTCGGCATGACCGGGCTGGAGACCGCCCTGTCCGTGGTCGCCGAGACGATGGTGAACGACGACGCGAACGACTTCGGGTGGGCCGACGTCGCCCGGGTGATGTCCACGGCTCCAGCGCGGATCGGGCGGGTGGCAGGACAGGGCGGCGCGCTGCGCGTCGGCGAGCCGGCGAACCTCACGCTCGTGGACCCCGACGCCCGGTGGACGGTGGACCCGGCCCGGCTGCGCACCGCGAGCGACAACACGCCGTTCGCCGGTCGCGAGCTGCCGACCCGGGTGGTTGCGACGTTCTGGCGCGGCGCGGCGACCGTCCTCGACGGCGAGCCCCAGCCGGACGGCGCCCGGTGAGCGCCCGGCACCGGGCCCAGGGCGCGAGCACCCAGACACCCGACGTGAAGGCGACCATGACTCCCGACGACACCCGCGCCCTGCTCGTCCTCGAGGACGGCTACGTGATGCGCGGTACCGCGTACGGTGCCCGCGGAAGGGCGCTCGGCGAGATCGTCTTCTGCACCGGCATGACCGGGTACCAGGAGACGCTCACCGACCCCTCCTACCACCGGCAGATCGTCGTCATGACGGCGCCACACATCGGTAACACCGGCGTCAACGACGAGGACCCCGAGTCCCACAAGATCTGGGTGGCGGGCTTCGTGGTCCGCGATCCGGCCCGGCGGGCGTCGAACTGGCGCTCCCTGCGGGAGCTGGAGGACGAGCTGGCCGACCAGGGGATCGTCTCGATCTCCGAGGTGGACACCAGGGCCCTGACGCGGCACCTGCGCGAGCGCGGCGTGATGCGCGCCGGTATCTTCTCCGGTGACGCGCTGCCCACCATCCCCGGGGAGCACGGCGAGCGGGTCCTCGTCGAGGAGGTCCGCGCGATCGGGTCCATGACCGGGGCGAACCTCGCCGCCGAGGTCAGCACCGCGCACCCGTACGTCGTGGAGCCATCGGGTGAGTTCGAGGGCCGCGCACCCCTGGCCACCGTCGTCGCCGTCGACCTCGGCATCAAGGCGATGACCCCGCAGCGGCTGAGCGAGCGTGGCCTGCGCGTGCACGTGGTGCCCTCCGCGAGCACGATCGAGGAGGTCGTCGCGCTCGAGCCGGACGGGGTGTTCTTCTCCAACGGCCCCGGCGACCCGAACGCCGCCGGGCACGCGGTCGAGCTGCTCCGCTCCGTGCTGGACCTCCGGATCCCGTACTTCGGCATCTGCTTCGGCAACCAGATCCTCGGTCGCGCCCTGGGCTACGGCACGTACAAGCTCGCCTACGGCCACCGCGGCATCAACCAGCCGGTCAAGGACATGGCCACCGGCAAGGTGGAGATCACCTCCCAGAACCACGGCTTCGCCGTCGACGCGCCCCGTCGCGGGGAGTCCGTCGCCCCGCACGACGGCGGTCGCTACGGCCGGGTGGTCGTCTCCCACATCGGCCTGAACGACGACGTCGTCGAGGGCCTGAAGTGCCTCGACATCCCCGCCTTCTCCGTGCAGTACCACCCCGAGGCGGCCGCCGGCCCGCACGACGCCGACTACCTCTTCGACCGGTTCGTTGAGCTCGTCGAGAAGAAGGGCTGATCACGTGCCGAAGCGTGAAGATCTCAAGCACGTCATGG
>JAENWO010000020.1 GCA_016649925.1 Actinomycetales bacterium | reverse complement strand
GTCGAGACCGAGCCGCTCCCCGCGGACTCCCCCTTGTGGGATGAGCCCGACGTCATCATCAGCCCGCACGCCACGGGCGGCCGTCCCCTGGGCGCCGACGCCCTCATCACCGAGAACCTCAGAGCCCTGACCGAGGGCGCTTCCCTGCGCAACGTCGTCGTCCGCCGAGGCCGACGCCCGGCGACCGGCTCGCGGGCTGACCGCGGGTTGGCCACGAGCGTGGTGTGCACGTGACCGAGGGAGGGGAGACTGAAACGATCAGGACAGGTCGACGAGGCCGGTCGGGATCCTGCTCCTCGCCAGGACGCCGATACCCAGTCCTGCATGCAGCGCGGTGAGAATACCGTTCATCTGGCGTGCATTGCAGGTGATGCGCCACGTCCGGCCTGCGTCCTCGAGCGCGCGAATTGCGGCGCTTCGACTCAGGCTTGGTACTTGATAGGTGATCAGCGGAACTGGCCCTGACGATTCCGGGAGCATTCCCTCCAGGCCCGCCCGGACCGGGCGGTCACGCCGGACCAGGCGGCCGCTCTCGCTGCCCGGCTCCTGGTTGACGTGCACGAGGTCGAGGCGACCGGCGTCCGGGCGAGTGCGTCCGCGGCGCCGAACTGCAGCCGGCCGCGCATGGCCGATCCGATCCGGTCAAGCAACTGATGGCCTGGTCCTGAGCAGCGAGGATGGTCCGCGCACAGCCCACCATGGCGTCACCGTTGTCGGTCAGGGCGACCGTGCGGGTGTCCCGGGCGAGCAAGAGCTGCGCGACGGCCACGACGGTTCTCAGCGAGCCCGGGTCGAGCGACCGGTCAACGGCCACGTTGCTCTCCTCGAGTAGCCACTCATTGCCGAACGTAATGCTACTTATAGTCGATATAGGTCTACAGAACGGCGGTCCATCAAGATAACGTCAAAGGGCAGACGCCAACATTCCACGAATCCCGAGAAAAAGGTCGACCTGTGCCTTCGGCTCGCCGTGCCCGTCGTGACGGCCTACCCGCTCCACGACCTCCGAGCGCGACCCTCACGGTGCTGCGGTTGCACAACTACCGGCTGTTCGTGACGTCGCAGGTGTTCGCGAACACCGGTGTGTGGATGCAGCGCATCGCCCAGGACTGGCTCGTCCTGAGCCTGACCGGGAGCGTCACCGCGGTCGGCATCACCTCGACCCTCCAGTTCGCCCCGGTCGTGGTGTTCGGACTGTTCGGCGGCGTACTGGCCGACCGCTACTCCAAGCGGATGCTGCTGATCGTGACGCAGTCCGCAGCGGCCGTCCTCGCGGCCGCCCTGGCCATCCTCACCTTCTCCGGAACCATCCAGGTCGAGCACGTGTACGCGGTCGCCCTCGCCCTCGGGCTGGTCACCGCGGTGGACAGCCCGGCGCGCCAGGTCTTCGTGCCCGAGCTCGTCGGCCGTGAGCACCTGCGGACTGCCGTCAGCATCAACTCGTCGGTGTTCCAGCTGGGTGGCCTGGTGGGTCCCGCCGTCGGTGGGGCGGTCATCGCCGGCTTCGGCGAGGGCTGGGCGTTCGCAGCCAACGCTGTGGGGTGCGTCGTCGTCGTCGTCATGCTCAGCCGGGTCCGGCCGGGGCTCCTGCACCTGGCGCCTACCCTGGCGCGGGCACCTGGTCAGCTCCGTGCGGGCCTGCGCTACGTCCGCGGCGCGACCCCGATCCTCTGGTCGATCGTCCTGGTCGGCGTCGTGGGCATCGTCGCGCTCAACATGTCGGTGATTCTCTCGGCCTTCGCGGACCGGGTGTACGGCTCCGGGGCGGGCGGCTTCGGCATCTTCAACGCGATGATCGCGGTCGGCGGGGTGCTCGGGGCGGTGGCCGCGACCCGATACCGGTTCACGCGGCTGCGCACGATCGTCTCGATGGCCGGGCTGCTCGGCCTCTCGCTGGCGACGGCATCCCTCGCTCCCACCTCCGCGACGTTCGCCGTCGCGCTGGTGGGCGTCGGGATGATCACCCTGCTCCTTCTCATCGCGGCGCACCTGCTCGTCCAGCTCGGGGTGGACGAAGCCCTGCAGGGTCGGGTGATGGGTGTCTACCTCCTGGTACAGCTGGGCGGGCGTGCTATCGGCGGCCCTGCCGTCGGTTGGGCGAGCGAGGCGCTCGGTGCACGCACCGCGCTCTTGGCGTCCGGCACCGTCATGACACTGGCTGCCGTCGCCGTCGGACTGGTCCTGGCGCGCAACGGCTCGCTCCGGCTCTCGGTGCGCTTCCGCAACCGCGAGCGTCGGGCGGTGATAGCGATCGCCCCGCGCGCGGTCGGGCTGCAGCCAGTCCCGGGCCAGGCGCATCCGTAGGCTCAGATCGTTGCCGGGCCCGACGACGTGGGCGCGATCGGTCCCCAGGCTGTCCGGTGGCGCGGTGAGCGGTTCGACGCACAGTGCCTCGTCGAGCTGCTCGTAGATCATCCAGACCTCGGCGTCGCGCTGGACACCCAGCCGGGGTCCGCCGGGCCGGCGCAGCGCGGGCGCCGCCGCCAAGCCCGTGAAGACGTCGTCCCAGGGACGCCGCCCGAGGTCCTCGCCCAGCTCACCGGGGATGCCGGGCTCCACCGGCTGGTTCCGCCACCGTGGTTCGACGTCGAGTTCGACCCGCTGGTGGCGCTGCCCGCCGAAGGGCCACGGCTCGCGCAGCGGGACCGCCAGCCCGATCCGGCGCTCGTCGTCGACCAGCACTGGCCGCCGCGCGTGCGCGACCGGAGCACGAGCGTCAATACATCACCCAGCCGCCGTCGACGTTGATGACCTGTCCGGTGATGAACGAGGCCTCGTCGCTGGCAAGGAAGACGAAGGCGCCGGCGAGGTCCTCGGCCACACCGCGCCGCGGCAGGGACTGCAACGGGAGGATCGTGGCTGCGACGACATCCGCGTCCGGCTCGAGCTCGACCTCGTTCTCGGTACGGATCGCGCCGGGCATCACCGCGTTGACGCGCACGTGGTACGGGCCCAGCTCACGAGCCAGAGCCCGCGTCATGCCCAGGATCGCGGCCTTCGATGCCGTGTAGGGCATGGCCCACGGCTGACCGGTGCGCACCATCACGGAGGTGAGTGTGATGATCGCGCCGCGCGTCGCGATCAGGTCGTCCCGCGCTGCCTGTGCGAGCAACCACGTGCCACGCGTGTTGACGGCTTGGACCAGATCCCACTCCTGGACCGAGATGTCCTGGTACGGCGAGCGGTGACCCGCCGCCGCCGCGTTCGCGACCAGCACGGACACGGGTCCCAGCAGGTCGCGGGTCTTGTCCACCACCACCGCCGGCCCCTCGGGGTCCGCGAGGTCGCCCGCGACCGTGACGGCGGTGCCGCCCGTGGCGCGCAGCTCCCTCGCGAGGCGTTCCGCGGCGTCGGTCATCGCGGGCGTCGCCTCGTGCGCGAGCGCCACGGAGGCCCCCTCGGTGACGAAGGCCCGCGCCACGGCGGCGCCGATCCCGCGCGAGGCACCGGTGATCAGGGCCGTCCGTCCGGCAAGTCGTCCCGCGGTCATCTGAGCGCCTTCCCTGCGAGGCCGTTCTCCACCGTGAGCACCGCGTCGACGAGTGCCTGCGTCGCCTCCGCCGTCGGATGGTGGAAGAGGTCGGCGGGCCGGCCCGTCTCGACGATCCGGCCGCCAGACATCACCGCGACCCGGCTCGTCGTGTACGCCACCACCGAGAGGTCGTGCGCGATGAGCACGAGCGTGAGGCCCAGCTCCGTGACGAGGTCCTTGAGCAGGTTGAGCACCTGTGCCTGGATCGACACGTCGAGCGCCGACACCGGCTCGTCGGCGATCACGACCTTGGGGTGCGGCATGAGGGCCCGCGCGATGGCGATGCGCTGCAGCTGGCCACCGGAGAACTCGTGCGGGTACTTGGACAGCACGTCTGTCCCGAGGCCGACCTGCTCGAGCACCTCGCGCACCCGGGCTGCCATGTCGACCTCGACGTGCAGCGCGCGCAGCGGCTGGAGCAACGAGCTGCCCACCCGCATCCGGGGGTCCAGCGACGACCGAGGGTTCTGCAGCACGACCTGCACGGAGCGCCGGAACTCCTGCCGCCCGTCGCGGTCGAGTGACCACAGGTCACGTCCCTCGTGCTCCATCACACCTGCGGTGGGGCGCTCCTGGCCGACCAGCAGCCGGGTGAGCGTCGACTTGCCCGAGCCGGACTCCCCCACCACGCCGACCGCCTCGCCGGGCATAGCGTGGAAGCTGACGTCCTGCAGCGCGGCGAGCCGCTCACGGCGTCCGAGCAGTGTCCTGCGAGCGAGCTTGTACTCCTGGCAGACGCCGCTCGCCGCGATGATCGGAACCCCGTGGGTCTCGGCGCTCATGACCTGCCCGCCTGGGACAGCGCCGGCTCGGGGTGCCAGCACGCGGCACGCGACGCGTCACCCTCGAGCACCGGCACGACCTCGCACTGCGCGGTCGCGCGGTCGCACCGCGTGCGGAACGCGCAGCCGGTGGGCATGTCGTGCAGCGACGGAACGTTGCCGCGGATCGATGGCAACCTCGCGGTTCCCTCCAGCTCGATGTTGTCCAGGGTCGGCTGGGACTCCAGCAGACCCTTGGTGTACGGGTGCCGCGGCGAGCGGAGGACCTCCCTCACCGGTCCCTCCTCGACCACCCGGCCCCCGTACATCACCAGGACGTGGTCGCACATGGCGGCGATCACCGACAGGTCGTGGGTGATCAGGAGAAGTGCGCTGCCGCGGTCCTGGACCGCCGCATCGAGCAGTCGGAGCACCTGCTTCTGCACCGTGACGTCCAGCGCCGTGGTCGGCTCGTCGGCGATGATCAGCTGCGGATAGCACGCCATGGCCATCGCGATCATCACCCGCTGGCGCTGGCCGCCAGAGAGCTCGTGCGGGTAGGCGCGGAGCATCTGCTCAGGTCGCGGCAGGTGCATCTGCGTGAACAGCTCGAGGGCCTGGGCACGGGCGTCGTCCCGCGACGCCTCGGTGTGCCGCCGGACCACCCCGGTGATCTGCGCGCCCACGCGCTGCGTGGGGTTCAGCGCAGACAACGGGTCTTGGAAGATCATCGAGAGCGTGCGTCCCCGCCGGCTGGAGAAGGCGCGGTCGGAGATCCGCGTGAGGTCGACGCCGTCGTGCAGCACCTGCCCCTCGGTGGTCCAGCCGAGCTGCAGCAGGCCCATCACGGCGAGTGCCGTCAGGCTCTTGCCCGCCCCGGACTCGCCGACCAGCCCGACGCGCTGTCCCGCCCTCACCTGGATGTCGACACCCCGGACCGCGACCAGGTCGTCCCGTCGCACCACCAGCCCGCGGACGTCGAGCACTGGCTGATCGGTCATGAGGCCCTCTTTCGGAGCCGAGGATCGAGCACGTCGCGGAGTCCGTCGCCCAGCAGGTTGAGCCCCAGGACCGCGAACACGATCGCCAGACCGGGCCAGATGGCGAGCGGGCTGGCGACTCCGACGGTCTCCTGAGCCTCCTTGAGCAACATCCCCCAGGAGATGTCCGGGCGGTTGACGCCAACTCCGAGGTAGGACAGGCCGGCCTCGGTCAGGATCCCCACGGCGAAGTACAGCGTGAACTGGACGATGAGCACGGAGAAGATGTTGGGCAGCACGTGCCGCGCCAGGATGAAGAGTCGGTTGCGGCCGTACAGCTGGGCCGCGGCGACGTAGTCCTCTCCGAGCACCCGCAGCGCGGCCGCGCGGACCACCCGGGTGAACGACGGGGTGAAGAAGACCGACAGGGCGAAGACCGTCGAACCGACCCCGGCCCCGACCGTGGCCGCCAGCACGAGCGCGAACACCACCCCGGGGATGGACAGCAGGATGTCCGCCCCGCGCATCACGGTCTCGTCCACGAAGGGCCGGGCCGACGCCGCGGTGAGCCCCGCGACGGTGCCGAGCACGAGCCCGAGCAGCGCCGCGCCGGCGGCGACCACGATCGACGTACGGGCACCGATCATGAGCGCGCTGGCGATGTCTCGCCCGAGGGCGTCGGTGCCGATCAGGTGGCCCGGCGAACCGAACGGCAGCAATCGGTCGGCCGGTGCGACGGCGTTCGGGTCGGCAGGGGTCCAGACGAGCGACAGGGCTGCGATCGCGAGGAACGTCACGGTCATCACCAGTCCGACGACCAGCCCCGTGTTGACCTGGCCACGACGTCGACCGCGACGCGCGCCGGCGGGATCGGGCCCGCGGCCCGCGAGCTCCCCGGCCGTGATCATGCCGTCCGCTGCAGTGCTCATCGGGCCACCCTCACGCGCGGGTCGAGAACGCCGTACAGGACGTCCACGATCAGGTTCACGACCATCACGAAGGCGACGATCACCATCACGGCGCTCTGGACGACGATCACCTCACGCGCACTCACCGAGCTGAGGATCATGCGCGCCAGGCCGGGGAGCGAAAAGACCTCTTCGATGATCACTGTGCCGCCGATCAGCTCGGCAGCGAGCAGTCCGACGACCGTGACCAGCGGCAGCGACGCGTTGCGGAGGCCGACTCGCATGAGCGCACCACCCCGGGTCATCCCGGATGCCCTGGCCGTGCGTACGTAGTCCTCGTTCATCACGTCGAGGACGGATGTCCGGGTGTACCGGCTGAGGGTCGCCGCCATCACCATGCCGAGCGCGGTCACCGGCAATATCAAGGACTGGACCGCCCCGCTGACGGACGTCGACCACGGGGTCCACCCACCCGTCGGCAGCCATCCGAGTCGCACCCCGAAGAAGAGGGACAGCAGGACGCCGGCCCAGAAGACCGGGACGGCGATGCCGACCTGGCTGGCCATGGCCACGAAGGTACCGATCGGGCTGCCCGCCTTGGTCGCGGCGTACGTGCCGATGGGCAGCGCCACGAGGAGCGCGAGGGCCATTCCGCCCAGTGCGAGCGGGACGCTCACCGGCAGTCGGTCGACGAGCAGGGCCGTGACGGACTCGCCGGTGCGGAAGGACGTGCCCAGGTCTCCCCGGAGCATCCCGCCGACCCAGTCGAGGTACTGGACGGGGAGGGGCCGGTCAAGGCCGAGCTCGGCCATCAGCTCGTCGATGGCCTCCGGTCGGGCCGCCTTGCCGAGCATCACGGCGGCGACGTTGCCCCCGGCGATCCTGATCAAGGAGAAGATCAGGATCGATGAGGCGATCAGCGCCAGCACAAAGAATGTGAAGCGCCGCGCGAGGAAGACCAGCATGCGTCTCCTGTCCGAGGGCTGAGGGGTCTCGGGAGCGGCCGGTCATGGCCCGACGTCCCCCGTCTGTCCGGTGGGTGGTCG
Source organism: Actinomycetales bacterium (assembly GCA_016649925.1). Lineage (GTDB taxonomy): Bacteria > Actinomycetota > Actinomycetes > Actinomycetales > Beutenbergiaceae > JAENWO01. Next base: position 7,995 of record JAENWO010000020.1, on the reverse strand, counting down.
CCCGGGCGTACCGTAAGGCACGCCCGGGCGACCGGCGCTCACCAGTGCAGGTTGGCGAACTGGATGTCCACCAGGATCTGCGGCTCCTGCCAGCCCTGGAGGTCAGGGTGCCACAGGCCGACGCCGCTCTTGGCGAGCAGCGGCACGATGACGGCGTCCTCCTTGAGGACGTCGCTCGCTTGATTCATGAGGGCCTCGTACTCCTCGACGCTCTGGGCCGCGTCCGCCTGGTTCATCAGGTCGGTCATCTCCGGGCTGCAGTACGTCGTCCAGCCCATCTGTGACTCGTCCGGGCACGCGAACTGCGTGATCGGCGCCGGGTCGGACATGACGGTGACCCCGAACTGCGGAGGACGACCCTGGAAGATCACCTGCGCGTAGCGAGCGAGGTCGAGCGCGTTGCGCTCGACCTCCACGCCGACGCCCTGCAGCTGCGCGATGAGCAGGTCGGCCGGGAGCGAGAGGTCCGCGACGTCGCTGAGCGAGGTGAACTCGAGCGCCTCACCGGCGTACCCGGCGGCCTGCAGGTCCGCTGCCGCTGCCTCGACGTCGAACGGAGCCGGGCAGGTGTCCGCGCTCTCCTCGGTGTACCACGGGGTGTTCTCCAAGCCGTAGCCACAGGTGGCCGTGGCGCCCCACGGAGCGTTGAAGGCGTCGATGAACTGCTGGCGGTCGAAGGACGCGGCAAGGGCGCGCCGCAGCTCGACGTCCTCGTACGGCGCCTGCGTCGTGTTGAAGGTGACGTAAAGCATCTCGCCGCCCTGGGGGTAGGTGATGAGGTTGAAGTCGTCGCCGTAGCCCTCGGTGGTCAGCCGCTCCCACAGGTCGATCGTGATGACCGGGAAGGCATCCGCCTCACCCGCGCGCAGCGCGTTGAGGGCCGCGGTTCCGTCGGGGATGATCCGGACCTCGACCTCTTCGAGGCTGGGCATCTCGCCCCAGTACTCGGGGTTGATCGAGAAGGTCAGACGCGAGTCCGTGACGTACTCGTCCAGCACGTACGGACCGGTGCCGATCGGGTCCGTCGCGATGGTGCCTGCCGAGGCTTCCGGCTGGATGAGCGCGGACATCCCGCCCATGCCGCGGAAGAAGGACTGGCTCGGACGGCTGAGCTGCACGGTCACGGTGCGCTCGTCCGTCGCCTCGATCGACGCGACCGCCTCGTACGGCGCCGCGTAGGTGGCGATCGGGCTCTCCTGCATCGTCGTCAGCGAGTAGACGACGTCGGCGGCGGTGACCGGCTCGCCGTTGGAGAAGTTGGTCTCGCGGAGGGTGAACGTGTAGGTCGTCTGGTCCTCACTGATCTCCCAGGACTCGGCGACCCCCGGCTCGGGCTCGCCGTCACCGTTGAACGAGATCAGGGGCTCGACGACGTTGCCGGGCAGCCACAGGATCAGCGCCGTGAGGTTGTTGCTGACGTAGTCCAGCGTGCCCGGGTCCTGCAAGGCGATCAGGACGAGCTTGTTCTCGGCCGCGCGGTCCGACGTCGGGGCGGCGCCTCCCGTCGACTCGTCGGGGGTGTCGCTCGGGTCGCCGCCTGCACCGCACGCGGCGATGAAGAGCAGCAGCACACCGCCAAGGGTCGCGCCGATCGCGCCCCGGCCCATCCTCCGTGCCTGTTGCCTGATCATGTGTGCACCTCTCGTCGTCGTTGAACGGTACGGCAACCGGCTCGCGGTGTTTCGCCTAGTAGAACAGGTTGTTCAGTATATGCCTAGTAGAACAGGTTGTTCATTAGATGGAGGAGAGACCGCCCGGTCAAGGGGTATCAACGCGCGAAGAGTCACGGCGTGCTGACCTGAGGGGCAAGATTGTGCAGAACCTGCCCGGGAACGTCGGCACGGGCGCGGAACAGATGTCCGGCGTACGGATCGGCGGCCAGCGCAGCGGAGTCCATGCCCTCCTGCGCGGTGGTCACCAGCAGGTCGCGGCCGTCGGGCCCGCCGAGTGCGACACTCGTCACCTTCTGCGTCGGTACGTCGAGCACCGTCTGCACGCGGCCGCCCACCAGTCGCCATACCTGACCGGCGCCGTACATCGCGACCCACAACCCGCCGTCGGAGTCGATCGCCACACCGTCGGGGAGGGCGAGCGGACGCGAGCCCTCGATGCCCTCGATGCCCTCGATGGCCGCGATGCCCTCGATGGCCGCGGTGGCCATGGTGGCACGGCGCGACCGGAGCACGGTCCCGCTCGCCGAATCCACCTCGTGCTCCCAGAGGCACCGCTCGAGCGAGTCCGCATGGATCAGCACGTTCGGCGAGCGCCAGGCCATCCCGTTCGACAGCGTGAGGCCCGATGCCACCTCACGCACCGAACCATCGGTGTCGACGACGTGCAGTGAGCCCGCGCCGCGCTGACGGTCCGGGTGGACCGAGCCGATCCACAGCCGGCCGGCGGCGTCGGCGGTCCCGTCGTTCAGCATCCAGCCCGCAGCGAGCTCGACCTGTGACCACGGCACCGTCGCACCCGTCCGAGGGTCGACGACGAGCATCCGAGTGCCGTCGGCTACGACGAGCCGCCCGCCGCTCGCGGGGTGCACGAGGCTGACCCGACTGCCCGTGGTGAGCACCGACCGGACCTCGCGGGCAGCCCCGGTCGCAGTCAGGTCGGCGTCCGCGGTCCAGACCGTGCCCGCCTCGGCGTCCACCCACCACCATGCGCCGTGCGCCCAGCGGGGACTCTCACCGAGAGCGCACGGCGGCGCATCGACGGACATCGCAGCAAGCCGGCGCGGCGCGGGCTCGCCCGGCCGCTCCCCGGGACGCGGCCCCTGCTCGCCCGGAGTCCCGGGAGCCGGCGTCACCGAGATCCGTCGTCCCCGCGCCGGGGAGCGTAGGCGACCACGTCGACCTCGAACTTCAACGTCGAGATGCCGCCGGAGACCGTCGTGCGTGCGGGCAGCGGGGCAGTGAAGTACTGGGGGTAGAGCCGGTTGTACTCGTCCCGGTAGGTGATGTCGCCGAGAAAGGACCTGACCTGCACGACGTCGTCCATCCTCGCGCCGGCCGCCGCGAGGATCCGGGCGACGTTCTGCATCGACCGGTCCATCTCGCCCTCGAAGTCCTCCTCGAGGTAGGCACCGGTGTCGTCCACGGAGGCCTGACCGGAGACGAAGACGAGGTCACCGGCGCGCACAGCCGGCGAGAACGGGAGGTGGCTCAGCGGGACGTCGCCGCTTGTGATCGCTTCGCGAGGCATGTCAGGGCATCTCCTTCTGGTTGCGGAGTCCGGCCGGCAGGTACGCCGTCCCGGGTTCGTACGGGAACATCGGTCGACGCCGGTGCAGGTACGTGAAGCCCTCCACCGACAGCCGCGTGACACCGGGGGTGTCTGCGACGACGAGACCTCCGCACACGTCGGCGTAGCCGGCGCGAGGCCCGTTGACCCCCTTGGCCACGATCGCGCGGAAGGACGCCGGGACCAGTCCCACGGCGCTGAGCTGGTGCGGGGTGATGGGCTGCACGAGCTTGGAGGTCAGCACGACGGTGATGTCGTCATCGGTGCGCAACGCCACCATGGCGCCGGCGTCGAAGTGCCGCAGGCCGCCGTGGGCCATCTTCGGCTCCTCGTACAGCCCGTCGGCGCGGCCGACGACGACCGCGTCGAGCGGCACGGGTTCGCCGTCCTGCTCCACGGTGCGGCCGCCCACCAAGACCTGGACCCGCTCTCCGATCGCGACCCCGGCGAGGCTGTCCACGGTCTGCCGGTCGAGCAGCACCGTGACCAGGCCCCCGACCCGGCGGCGGACCGCCTCGGCCAGCAGGACCGTCGAGTCGCCGGGACCGCCACCGCCGACGTTGTCACCGACGTCGAGCAGCAGGAGGGGTCTGGTCCCGGTGTGGGCGGCGACCGCAGAGATCGCGTCCTCGACGCCGACCCCGTCGCCCTGGAGCCACACGCGGGCGGCCCAGACGTGCTCCGCCATCGTCCGCGCGACCTGCTGGGCGGCGGCCGGACCATCTCGGTGGGCAGGGCAGCGACGACGGACATCCCCATCTGCGGGACGTCCGCGTAGGGGAAGCCCTCGACCACGCTCACGTCGAGCACACCATCGGACTCCTCGAGCTCCCGCGCTCGCGCGAGCAGTCCGGCCATCGGCTCCTCGCGGGTGTCCTGACGCGTGATCGTCACCACGAGGGGGAGCTGCTCGACGGCGATGCCGGGCCGTCGACCGGTTCGGATGATCTCGACCACGCGTTCACGGCACTCGATGCCCCGCTCCCGCGCATCGACGTGAGGGTTGGTCTGGTACGGCAGCAGCACGTCGACCGTTCCCACCAGCTGCGGGTCGACGTTGGCGTGCATGTCGAGGACGACGCCGATCGGCACGTCCGGACCGACCACGTCGCGGAGCCGCGCCGCCATCACGGCATCGGCATCGGCCGTGCCCACCGCGACCGCGGCGCCGTGCAGCCCCAGCAGCACGCCGTCCACCGGACCGGCCGCGGCCAGGCGATCGACCATCTCGCCCACGATGGCCTCGAAGGCGTCGGCAGTGATCGCACCGCACGGGTTGACCCAGGCGGCGAGCAGCGGGACGAGCTCGACCGGGTCGTCACCCTGCGGCGCGAGGAAACCCGCGAAGGTCGCCTGCGACTCGCCGTAGTGGTCCACCAGCTCCTGCCCGCGGTGGATCCCGCCGTCCTCGTACGTAGCGAGGTCGGCCGGGACGGTGGAGAACGTGTTCGTCTCGTGCCCCAGTCCCAGAACTGCCAGTCGCACGGTCATCGCGTCCCGTCCCTTCGTGTCCCGTCGTGCTCCATGAGGTCTCGACCCAGCCAGTCCCGCACCCGGCCACCGATCTCGTCCAAGGCCGTCGGCGTCGGGCGGCGGTCGGGCGCAGTGAAGCGCCCGAGGTCCTTCAAGCCGTGGCCGGTGAGCACCACGCACGGTTCGTCCTGGCGGCCGAGGCGCCCGGCGTCGACGTCCTGACGCACGGCGGCGAGCGCGAGCGCCGAGGCGGGCTCGACGAAGATGCCCTCGGTCCGCGCGAGCAGGTCCTGCGCCGACCACGCGTCCTCGTCGCGTACCGCGGCACCCCAACCACCGGACGCCGTCACGGCGTCCAGCGCGAGCGCGCCGTCGGGCGGCACTGGAAGCTGCAGGCCGGAGATCTTCGTGGACCACTCGTCGATGCGTGGTTCGGGGATCTCCCCCGCGACAGCTCGCGCGATCGGGGCGCACCCTGCCGGCTGGGCCACGACGACAGCGGCGTCGTGCCCGCCGGTCCGCAGCCCGCGGGCGGTCGCGACGAGGAGCCCACCGCCCCCTGTCGGGACGTAGACGTGCGTGGCCCGCCCGTGATCGGCGATCTCCTCACCGATTCCGTCGGCGCCGCGCATCCCGCGCGGGTTGTGCGCGTGCGCGGTGATGGTCAGCAGCATGCCCTCGGCTCCGGCGACCTGCCCCAGGTGGGCCATCACGTCCGGCCCGATGCGATCCATCGACAGCTGCAGCACGCCATAGGGCGCGATCGAGGCCAGCTTCTCCGCCGGCGCGTCAGCCAGGACGAGGAGCACACCGGGCAGCCCCGCGCGCACGCCATAGGCGCTCATCGCAGCCCCGCCATTGCCCGACGACGTCGCGATCCAACCGCGGCGTCCCTCCCGCAGCGCGAGCGTCATGCTGGCGGCCGCGATCCGGTCCTTGTAGGAGCCGGTCGGGTTGAGGTACTCCGCCTTGGCCCAGAGGCCGCCGAGCCCCCACCGCTCGGCCAGGACGCTCAGGGCGACCATCGGCGTGCGGCCCTCGCCCATCGTGACCCTCGCGTCGACGGGGTCAGTCATCGGAGGCTCCTCGCAGGGCAGGGACGCGTTCCGCGACGATCGCGAGGGTGTCGCCCGCCGCGATCCGGGACCGCCGGCGCAGCAACATCACGACGCCCTCCTGGGGGCTGCGCACAAGCGCGACCGTCGCGCCGTTCTCGTCGACGACCTCACCCAGAACCGTGCCTGCCGTCACGTGGTCCCCGACCTCTGCGGCGGTGACGAGGAAACCCGCGGTCACTGCCTCGACGCCGCCGTCGGTGTCGCCGTCACCGCGTACGACGACGGACCTCGTGACCGACGGCGCGGCGTCGCTCTCGCCCTGCGGGGCAGCATCGATCATCCCGAGGTGCTGCAGCACGCGGAGCACGCCCCCGACGTAACAGTCGAGATCCCGCCTGCGGACCTGCCCGCCCCCGCGGCCCTCGACGTAGATCGACGGAACCCCGTGCGCGGCCGCAGCGGCCAGGGACCGCCCCGGCGAGGCCTCCGGGTGCTCCCACACATGTGGTGCACCGAAGACCGCAGCCGCCTCCGCGGATCGCGCGCACACCGGTCCCTCGCCCGCCGCAAAGCCGACCAGCAGGGGCATGTCGAACCCCTGACCGGCGGAGTGCAGGTCGATCAGCAGATCCGCACCGGCGATGACCCGGGAGGTCAGGAAGGCGGCGACCTGCTCCGTCGGGCTGCCCTCGGCATTCCCGGGGAACACTCGGGCGAGGTTCAAGCCGTCCACCGGACTCGTCCGGCTCGCCGCGTCCCATGCGACCGGATGTGCCGGGGCCGCGATGCGCACGGTCCCGCGCAGGTTCGCAGCGTCCAGGATGTGACCGATCCGACGGGCCGCGAGCACGCCTTCGAGCTCGTCACCGTGGACGCCGCCCAGCACGGCGACCGTCGGCCCGGGAGCCTGCCCGACCACCTCGATGACGTCAGGTAGACCGGAGGCGCCGGCTCGCGCATCGTCCTGCTCGATGGTCATGCGGTCTCCAGCCTCGGTCATGGGCACCGGCGGCACCGGCGGCACCGCGCACCGCCAGGCTCCCGATGGTCGTTCCACGTGTAGCAACATCCGTTTCACTGCAGATGGTATCCGGCGCCGCACGGTGCTCGGCAAGTCGCGCATCCCGGCGGGCGCACACCTCATCACCGCAGGCGGGAGACGTCACTCACGGCGAGCGCGGGGATCCCGCCCGTGCTGGAGGTGAGTGCCATAGCATGCTGAGCACCAGATGGCCGGTGGCGAACGCCGCCGAGCGCAACGACAGGGGACTGACTGTGGCAAAGACGAAGTCGGCAGAGGCCGGGCCGGCCTACCCTCTGCGCGCCGTGGATCGGGTGTGCGACATCCTGGACATCCTCGCGAACTCTTCGGAGGGCGTCTCGCTCACCGAGGTGGCGGACGGAGCCGCCCTGCCGAAGAGCTCGACGTTCCGCTACCTGACCGCGCTCGAGGCTCGACATTACGTCGCGCGCGATCCCGCGACAGGGTTGTTCCGACTCGGCCTCGCCTTCCGCCCGCAGAACACTCGTGCGGTGGAGCGGCTCACCGAGTTTGCGCGGCCGGCCCTGGAGAAGCTGCGAGATCACCTGGGTGAGACCACCAACCTCGGGGTCCTGGACGGCGCATTCGTGATCCACACCGTCGTGGCGGAGTCACCGCACATGATGCGGCTGGCAGCACGAGTCGGGGACCGTGGTTACGTGCACTGCACGGCTCTGGGCAAGGCCGTCTGCGCAACGTTGCCGGAGGAACGGGTCCGCTCGATCCTCGCTGCCGCAGGGATGCCGCGGTTCACTGACTCGACGATCGTCGAGACCGAGCCCTACCTGACCGAGCTGGAGCGCGTGCGCGCCGAGGGCTACGGCTTGGACGACGCGGAGAACCAGGCTGCCGGGCGTTGCGTGGGTGTCGCGATCGAGGGCCTGGGCTTCCCGGCCGGCATCAGCATCAGCGCTCCTGCCGACCGGTTCCCGGCCGAGCGCACGGACGAGATCGTCAGCCAGCTCCGGAAGGTCGCCCGAGCGCTGTCCCGCCAGATGCGCGCCTGAGAACGGGGTCGGCGACCGCGGGCGCCCGCCTTGTCCGGGTGGACGTTGACCAGGGCCGCGTCCAACCTGATCACGATCGTGGGGCCCAGGTCCCCGTAGCAGGTCGACGACGCCGGGAATCCCTCCTGCCGGGCCGCGATCAGGTCCCAGACCCGGGACCTGACTTTGGCGCGGG
>JAENWO010000327.1 GCA_016649925.1 Actinomycetales bacterium | reverse complement strand
TGGGCGGACCTGAGCAGGCGGGCCCGGAGTGGGCGGACCTGAGCAGGCGGGCCCGGAGTGGGCGGACCTGAGCAGGCGGCGATCGGAGCTGGCTCGCGGCCGGGGGCACCGCGAACCGGACCGGGAGCCTCACGCCGTGGTTCTCGCCAACGCCCTCGACGACGTCATCTAGAACGAGGTGCCTGCCGACAAATCGGCGCGGACCGCGTAGACGTCGCCGGAGCGGTCCGTCAGCGGCAGCGAACGCAGGGTTGCAGTCATCGCACCGGCATCCATCCACGCCGGGGTGGCCCATCGCATGGTCTCGATTCGCGAGTAGCGGTACCGGTAGTCGCCGAGCGCGCGGATGCGCTCGACGCAGGCGATCGCGCGGTCCGCCGCGACCGGGATGTACTCGAACGAGAGGGCCGCCAGCGGCCGGCACAGCCCGGTGAGGACCTCCTGCTCGAAGCCCTCCACATCGATCTTGCAGAACTGCGGCTCGCCGTGACGTGCGACGAGATCGTCCAGCGTGACGAGCGGCACGGCGATCTCGCTGTCCCAGCGGATGGCGCGGAACCTCTTGTCGGCCTGGACGTCGCTCATCCAGAGTGTGGCCAGGGTCGATACCGTCGGGGTGCGCGTGCTGAGGTGGAGTCGTCCCTCGCCCGGCGCGGCGGCGACCCCGCAGGCCTCGATAGTGACACCCGGATCGCGGCCGTACAACAACCGCAACAGTGCCGCGAGGTCGGGCTGCGGCTCCACGGCCACCACCTGCGCGCCGATCTGGCGGAACGCGCGCACCCGGTCACCGACGTGCGCCCCGATGTCGAAGGCAAGATCACCCGGCCGAAGGAACTGGCGGTAGAACGCCGTCATCCTCCGCTGCCGCCAGACCGGCCCGTAGTACATGGCCAGCGAGCGGACGATGCCCTGTGCGCGGGCAAGAGGCTGGCGCGACGTCACGGCGCATCATGGCACGGCCACGTGCGGGACCACCTCGTCGTCGGCCGGGGCCACCTCGTCCTCGGCCGCGACCCGAGACGCCTCGAACACGGCCCGCACGGCGGCGGAGCATGTGGCTAGGCTCACAGAAATCCGCAGCGGGAAGGAGAGTCGATGAATGGGCGGCAACGCGTCGAGGCGCGCTCGGCGTACCTCATGCTCATCCCGAGCTTCATCGGCGTCGGGGTGTTCCTGCTGCTGCCGGTCGTGCTCATCGTGCTGCTCTCGTTCACGAAGTGGAACCTCATCAGCCCCCCGACCTGGATCGGGCTGGAGAACTACCGCTACATCCTCACCTGGGACGAGTTCGGCAACTCACTGTGGGTGACGCTGGTGTTCACCCTCCTCGCCATCCCGACGTCGATCGCGCTCGGGCTGCTGCTGGCGGTAGCGATCAACCGCAAGCTGCCCGGCACCAGCTGGCTGCGCGTGCTGTACGTGCTGCCGTGGGTCTGCGCACCGCTCGCCCTCGGTGTGGTGTGGAAGTGGATCTTCGACCCGACGAACGGCGCCCTCAACGCGATCATCGGCCAACGCGTCGAGTGGCTCACCGACCCGGACCTCGCGCTGCCCTCAGTGGTGTTCGTCCAGATCTGGTCCTCCGTCGGCTACATCTCGTTGTTCTTCCTCGCCGGGCTGCAGCAGATCCCCACCGCGGTCTACGAGGCCGCCACGCTCGACGGCGCCGGCGTGGCCCGGACCCTGCGCTCGATCACGCTGCCCCTCCTGCGGCCGACCATGTTCTTCGTCACCGTCACCTCGGTGATCTCCTCGTTCCAGGTGTTCGACTCGATCTACGCCATGACCCGCGGTGGTCCCGGCTTCCGCACCGACGTCATCGCCTCGCGTATCTACAACGAGGCCTTCGTCTCCCTGCGGCTCGGCCGCGCGTCCGCGATGGCCGTTGTGCTGTTCGCCGTGCTCGTGACCATCACCCTCGTCCAGCGGTGGTACTTCCGCAGCCGCATCACCTACGACATGTCATGAGGGACGGACGATGAGCACGCAGACCGTGACCGAGGCGGCGGTCGGCCCGGCCGCTCCCGGGCGACGTGACCCGAGCGGCCGGCGAGGTGGCGCCGCGGGCCGGGGCGCGCCGTCGTGGACCACCTCGCGGCTGTTCGCGAACATCCTCACCTACGCGTTCCTGCTCGCCGGTGCCCTTCTCATGCTGGGGCCGTTCGTGTTCTCGGCGATGACCTCGCTCAAGATGCCGAAGCAGTTCAACACCACGTGGCCGCTGACCCTGCCGGACCCGACGACCGTGGAGAACTACACCTCGCTGTTCTCGGAGCGGTACAACTTCATCGTCCCGATCGCCGTGACCGCGCAGGTAGTCCTCGTCCTGGTGGTCGGCCAGATGCTCACGTCGATCCTGGCCGCATACGCATTCGCGCAACTGGAGTTCCCCGGGCGGGACGCGCTGTTCTGGGTGTACCTGTCGACCCTGATGATCCCCGCCGTCGTGACGATCATTCCGCTGTACTCGATGATGACGTCGCTCGGGCTGAAGAACTCCTTCGCCGGGCTCGTCGTGCCGTTCATGTTCGGCTCCCCGTACGCGATCTTCCTGCTCCGGGAGAACTTCCGCTCGACCCCGCAGGACGTGCTCGACGCCGCGAAGATCGACGGTGCCGGTGTGCTGCGGCGGCTCTGGCAGGTCATGGTGCCGATGAACAAGCCGATCCTCGCGACCCTGCTGCTCATCACCGTCGTGAGCCAGTGGAACAACTTCATGTGGCCACTCATCATCGCCCCGGCGAAGGAGTGGAACGTCATCACGGTGGCGACGGCGTCTCTGCAGACGCAGTACAACGGCAACTGGACCCTCGTCATGGCGGCGACGACGATCGCCCTCGCCCCGCTCGTCATCCTCTTCCTCGTCTTCCAGAAGCAGATCACGTCCTCCCTGGGGGTCACCGGGGTGCGCTGACCCCGTCCTCCCTGGGGGTCACCGGGGTGCGCTGACCCCGCACTCCCTTGATCTCAACGTTGATCTCGACCAGAGCTGTGGTAGTCCACTCGAGACATGCGTGCACGGCCGACGGCGGAGCCCGCCGAGGGTGCGCGCGGTGGCTACCGTGGAGAGATGGCACAGACGATCTGCTGCGGCTACCTCTCCCTGAAGAGGTGCACGCTGGACTCCCACGACAAGCTTGCCGACCAGGATCCGGGCCCGCAGCTGCTCCAAGTCGAGTCCTCCGGTCCGGGCTCTTGACAGCGTCGGGCCGGGTGCCGGCGGCAGGTGGCTACCGCGGCGCCCTGGTTCTCGCGGCGCTGCGATGCACGCTCCTCGCGATAGGACTCTCGTTGGCCGTCGCCTACGGCGTCGCGTCCGTCATCTACGCCACCACACCTGCGAAGGGCCGTGACGAGCTGTCCGACCACGGCGGTTCCCTGATCCTGTTCGGCTTCTGGATGCTCGTCGCGACGGTGGTCGCGATGAGCGCATTCTCGGCGGTCAGGGTTGCCCGCCGTCACCGTGCGCGGATGGGGGTCTCGCGCGATCTCGCCCTGGTCACAGCCGTTCCGATGCTCCTCCAGGCCGGGCTGTCGGTGCCCGCATACGCGAAGGGGATCTATGGCTCGTCCGTCCTGGTCGCCGGTGTCGGCATCGCTGTGCTCGGCCTCGCGATCGCGATCGTGGCGACGCGGTCGACGGCTACCGCGCCGCTCGTGGTGATGTGCGGTGTCGGGGCCGCAGCGCTTCTGCTCTGCACGTCGGGCGCGGTCCTGCTCAGCCCCCTGCTCGCCGGATTCGCCGCGATCCTGGTGTCCGCGGGGGCGGCCCGCACCTTGGGGCGGCCGTGTCGACGATGGGTGGCCCGACCGGCCTCACCCGCTGATGACCTCCTCGCCCTCGCCGTCGGGCACCTCGAACGTGGCGAGGAAGCTGTCGAG
>JAENWO010000182.1 GCA_016649925.1 Actinomycetales bacterium | reverse complement strand
GAGATCCTCGGCGAGATTCAGGACGCCGTCGGCAAGGCTATCGGCAAGGACCGCCCGTTCGACCTCGTGTTCCACGGCGGCTCCGGCTCCTCCGCCGAGGAGATCGCGATCGCGGTGGACAACGGTGTCGTGAAGATGAACATCGACACCGACACCCAGTACGCGTTCACCCGTCCCGTCGTGGCTCACATGTTCACCAAGTACGACGGCGTGCTCAAGCTCGACGGCGAGGTGGGCAACAAGAAGGCCTACGATCCGCGCGCCTGGGGCCGAGCCGGGGAGGCCGGCATGGCCGCGCGCATCGCCGAGGCGTGCGCGCAGCTGCGTTCCGCCGGCCAGAAGTTGCGCTGAGCAGCACCGCACCTGTTCCGCACCGACGCCGGACAGCCGGCAGCCGGCAGCCGGCGTCGGTGTCGGTGTCGGTGTCCGGCCGTCTCTGGTCGGGGTCGTCGTCGATGGCGCGGATGAGGGCGCCGTCGTCCCCGATGAGGGCGCCGTCGTCCCCGATGAGGGCCGTGGAGCACCCGAGATCAGGCGATATCCTCCGGCGGAACCGCTCGGGTGGTGAGGCGTGAACCGATCTCGAAGCCGGGGTCGGTCTCGACGACGTCGACAAGGTCCCCGATCCGCGTCACCTCGAGGAGGAAGCGGACGACGTCGGGTGGCTGGATGAGCGCGAGGCGACCGGGTGTGCGGCTGGCGAGACGGGCCAGCAGCGCGATGCCCGAGGAGTCCATGAACGTCACGTGCCGGGCGTCGACCTCGACCGGCTTCGCTGCGTGCTCCGCCTCCGTGACGGCGTCCGTCAGGTCGCTGCTCATCGCGACGTCGACGTCGCCCGAGAGGACGATGCGCGTGCCATGGGCACCCAGCAGCGTATGGACCGAGCCCGGCTCGCTCGAGCCGGTGGGTGGTCTCTGGCCGCTGCTGTTAGCGTCGGGCACTGTGGTCTCCTCGGCCGAGCGGGCGGCGTCGGGCTCCTCCGAGCGTGACGCCGATGGACAGGTCATACCGTAGACGATGGAGGTGGGCGGAACGGACCATTTCCTTGCTTCGGGTCCGGGCGCCCCCGCGGCCCTGGCGGCGACGGACGACAGCGGGGGAGCGCGTGCCGACGCAGCGGAGGCTTTGCTGGCCGGTGAGCTTGCCGTCGTCGTGGTGGACGCGCTGCGGGGCGGACTCCTCATCTCCTGGGTCAACCCCGCGTTCGCTCGCATCACCGGGTACACGCTGACGGCTGCCCGACGCCGCGGGAAGCGGCTCATCAGCCCGGAGTACGCGGGCGGGGAGGTGCTGGGACAACTCAGTGATCGGGTCAGGGTCGGCGCGCCGTTCAGCATGACGCTGCCGATCGTGCGGGCGGACGGACACGACATCGCCGTGCCCGTGACGATCACCCCCATGCTTGACCCCGACGGCTCGCTCCGGCGCGTCGTCGTCGTGCAGCGCGAGGGCGTCGAGCCGTTCGCGGTTCCTCCGGTGGACCTGGAGTACCACTCCCGCCACGCCCTGGAGATCGTGGCCCGCGTCTCGGACCTGATCGCCGAGGTGGAGGACTCCGAGGTGCTCGAGGCGATCGCCAAGCTGCTCACGCGTCGGCTCTTCGCCTGGTGCGGGTTCATGGTGGACCACGGTGTCCTGAGCCTGATCGAGAGCATCAACTCGCACCCGACCGACCGCACGCACCGTGCGTCACGTGGGCGGACGACGTCCGACGAGGAGGACCCGGTCAGCCTCCTGATCACCGGCCACGTGATGCGCCGGGTCCGCCTGGACCTCGGCGCCGCGCACGTCCCTGGCAGCCTCAGTGCTCAGGTGGTGGACCTTGTGCGACCACAGCTCGCGCTGCATCCTCGGGCGCTGCAGGAGGTCATCGTGCTTCCGTTGCTGGGCCGGAACCGCACTCTCGGGCTGATGGCCGCACTGCCCCATGACCAGACCATGGAGGCCGGTGGCGAACCGGGCACCGTCCTCGAGCTCGTCGCCCGCCGAGTCGGCCTCGCGCTGGACAACGCCCAGCTCTACCGGAGCGAGCACGTGATGGCCGAGACCCTGCAGCGGGCGATGCTGCCCGAGCAGGACCAGATCGACGGCCTGGACGTGTGGACCTACTACGCCCCCAGCTCCGAGCACGCCCAGGTGGGCGGGGACTGGTACGACGTCGTCCACCTCAACAAGGACGTCGTGGCCACGGTGATCGGTGACGTCGTCGGGCACGACGTCGAGGCGGCCGCCACGATGGGTCAGCTGCGCTCCGTGGTCCGCGCGTTCGCGGCGGAGCTCGTCGACCCGGGCACCGTGCTCAGCCGGGTGGACCGGATCACGGCCGGCATGCGGTTCCCCCGGCCCGCGTCGCTCGTCTACGCCACGCTCACGCGCGTCGTCGACCCGAAGGGCAGCTGGACCCTGCGTTACAGCCGGGCCGGTCACCTCCCCGCGCTGCTGGTCCGCGCCGGTGAGGTCACTGATCTCGACGGCGCGGGTGGTCGGCTGATCGGCTTCGGTGGGCAGGAGCGGGAGACCGCGTCGGCCGACGTCTGCCCCGGGGACGTGCTCGTCTTCTACACCGACGGACTGGTGGAGCGCCGCGACCGGCCCGTTCAGGACGGGGTAGCCGCGCTGCGGAAGATCTGCGCCGCCGCCTCCGCGCCGGATGCCGCCGGGATCGGGGAGGAGCTGCTGATGCGGCTCGCCGACGCCCCCGAGGACGACATCGCGATCGTCGTCATCCGGGTCCCCTTCCCCAAGGGACATCCCGCGGCGAACGTGGCCGGTCCTCGACGGCGCCGGTGGCGCCTCTCGTTGGACACCGCATCCATAGGCACAGCCCGGCGGGCCGCCGCGCGCGCGTGCGAGGCGTGGGGCTACCCGAGGACGTCCGAGACGGAGCTGGTGGTCTCCGAGCTGGTCGCGAACGCCGTCATGCACGGGCGGGGCAGCATCTTGCTCACCCTGATGGACACCGGCGACGGCTTGCGCATCGAGGTTGAGGACGGGAACCCGGTACCGCCCACCCCGCTGGAGGTGCACCCGGCCCGCGTGGGCGGTTACGGCATGCAGATCGTGGCCCGTCTGGCGGACTGGGGCTGGCGCCCGTCAGGCGCCGGGAAGGTCGTCTGGGCGCGCCCGCGGACCGGGCGTGAGGGCGGAGGGAACGAAACGAGGTGAGGTCGGGTCCCCGCGCCCGGGCGGTGGGCACCGGTGGCTCGCATCGAGACGGAACAGGTCGAGGGCACCGCATGCGCCGAGGACGAACAGATCCCGCTCGCTCGCGCCGCGCAGCACCGTGTCCCCACCCCGCCGGCGGCAGTCGTCCGCGAGCAGGATCACGAACGCCGCGCCGGAAGAGTCCATGAACGTCATGCCGCACACGTCCAGGAGGAGGACGGGCCGAGCCAGTCCGGCGATCCGGGCGGCGGTGTCGGCGCACCGGGTCCGTTCGGCCAGGTCGAGGTCACCGGTGATGCGGACAGCCGTCTCGGCGGGTGACGCAGATACGTCGATCGTGATGGGTTCTCCCGCCCTCGTTTTTCAGGTTAACCGCGAATGGGAGGCGCCGCACGCCGAGGTCGCCGGAGGTGGTGCCCCGGGGACCCAGGTGCCGCCGTCGGGTGGGAGGATGGGGCCCATGGTCGAGAACCTGCTCGGTGGGCCCGCGCCCACCCACCTGCCCGAGGACCACGCCGACATGTCCGCCCGTGCGGAGCTGGACGCCGGGGTGGACCTGCGGACCGTCGCGGCGCACCACCCGGCCGCCAGCTACGCCTGGGGCCTGTTGGCACGGGAGTCCCTCGCCGGCCGGGACCCCGTGGCCGCGTACGCGTTCGCCCGCACCGGCTACCACCGGGGGCTGGACTCGCTTCGTCGTGCCGGGTGGAAGGGCCACGGCCCGATCCCGGCGGACCATGTGCCCAACCAGGGGTTCCTCATCGCCCTGCTCGCTCTCGCCGACGCGGCCGAGGCGATCGGCGAGCAGGAGGAGGCCGATCGATGCCGCTCGTTCGCGGACGACTCGGACCCCCGCGCCCGCGAGCTGTGAGGCAGTAGCCTTCAACGGGACCCGGTCAGGGTCAGTCGGTACGGAAGGGACTCATCGGATGCCAGCGGTGGTGGTCCTCGGCGCCCAGTGGGGCGACGAAGGCAAGGGCAAGGCGACCGACCAGCTCGGTTCGCGCGTCGACTACGTGGTGAAGTTCAACGGCGGGAACAACGCCGGCCACACCGTCGTCGTCGGCGACGAGAAGTACGCGCTGCACCTGCTGCCCTCGGGCATCCTGTCCCCGGGCTGCACGCCGGTGATCGGCAACGGCGTCGTTGTCGACCTGGAGGTGCTGTTCCAGGAGCTGGACGCGCTCTCCTCCCGGGGTGTCGACATCTCCCGGCTGCTGATCTCCTCCAGCGCGCACGTGATCCCGAGCTACAACCGCACCCTGGACAAGGTGACGGAGCGGTTCCTGGGCAAGCGCCAGATCGGCACCACCGGACGGGGGATCGGCCCCACGTACGCGGACAAGATGAGCCGCGTCGGGATCCGGATCTCGGACCTGTTCGACGAGAAGATCCTGCGCGAGAAGGTCGAGGGGGCGCTCGAGCAGAAGAACCAGATCCTGGTGAAGGTCTACAACCGTCGGGCAGCCGACGTCGACGCCGTCGTGAGCGAGCTGCGCTCCTACGCCGACAGGGTTCGCCCGATGGTGGCCGACACCTCGCTCGTGCTGAACCAGGCGCTCGACGCCGGCAAGACGCTCGTGTTCGAGGCCGGCCAGGCGACCATGCTCGACGTCGACCACGGCACCTATCCGTTCGTCACCTCCTCCTCCGCGACCGCGGGCGGGGTGTGCACCGGTGCGGGTATCGGCCCCACGCGGGTGGACCGGGTGGTGGGCGTCATCAAGGCGTACACGACGCGCGTGGGCGAGGGGCCGTTCCCCACCGAGCTGCTCGACGACATGGGTGAGCACCTGCGCAAGACGGGCCGCGAGTACGGCGTGACGACCGGGCGGCCGCGCCGCTGCGGCTGGTATGACGCCGTCGTCGCCCGCTACGCCGGCCGGGTGAACGGGCTCACCGACCTCGTCCTGACGAAGCTCGACGTCCTCACCGGCATGGAGAAGGTGCCCGTCTGCGTGGCGTACGACGTCGACGGCGTCCGCCACGACGAGATGCCCGTGGACCAGAGCGCGTTCCACCACGCCAAGCCCATCCTGGAGGAGTTCGACGGCTGGTGGGAGGACATCGGCCTCTGCCGCACGTTCGAGGACCTGCCCGTCAACGCCCAGCGCTACGTCCTCGCCCTGGAGGAGATGTCCGGGACGCGGATCTCCGCGATCGGCGTGGGGGCCGACCGCGAGGCGACGATCGTCCGTCACGACCTCCTGGACTGAACCCCTGACACTCGAGTGCTGGCAATTACTGGCTCCTCGCTGTTTCGTGTGGCCTGGCTAGTTGATCTTGGGCCACTCTGTTATCTGTTCCGGTGGTGTAGCCGGGCGGTCGATAGGGGCGGTGGGTCTGTTGGACGGGCTGGATTTGAACGCGATGTTCGGGGCGGCGTTGGGGTTGGCTGCGCCGTGGCAGG
>JAENWO010000281.1 GCA_016649925.1 Actinomycetales bacterium | reverse complement strand
CAAGGAAGTCTCTGATGGCCATCGAGGTCCGGATCCCGACCATCCTGCGCACGTTCACCGGTGGCGAGAAGGCCGTCGACGGCGAGGGAGCGAGCCTGAGCGCGCTCATCGACGACCTGGAGGCGAACCACCCCGGCCTCAAGGACCGTCTCCTCGACAACGGCGACCTGCGACGGTTCGTGAACGTCTACATCAACGACGAGGACGTGCGCTTCATCGGCGGCCTCGACGCCGAGCTGAAGGACGGCGACCAGGTAGTCATCCTCCCGGCCGTCGCGGGCGGATAGCCCGAAGTTCATGGCGCGTTACGACAACCTCCTGGCTTCCGTCGGCAACACCCCGCTGGTGGGCTTGCCGAGGTTGTCGCCACGGAGCACATCTGGAGGGCCAGACGTACGCCTGTGGGCGAAGCTCGAGGACCGCAACCCGACCGGTTCGATCAAGGACCGTCCAGCCCTGAAGATGATCGAGGAGGCCGAGAAGGACGGCACGCTGCGTCCCGGCTGCACGATCCTCGAGCCGACCTCGGGCAACACCGGTATCTCGCTGGCGATGGCGGCCCAGCAGAAGGGCTATCGAGTCGTCTGCGTGATGCCCGAGAACACCTCCGAGGAGCGTCGCCAGCTGCTGCGGATGTGGGGTGCCGAAATCGTCTCCTCGCCCGCCGCCGGTGGCTCCAATGAGGCGGTCCGCGTTGCCAAGCGAGTGGCCGAGGAGCACCCAGACTGGGTGATGCTCTACCAGTACGGCAACGCCGCCAACGCGCTCGCGCACCAGCAGGGCACCGGCCCCGAGATCCTCGCGGACCTGCCCTCCATCACCCACTTCGTGGCCGGCCTCGGCACCACCGGCACGCTCATGGGCGTCTCCCGCTTCTTCCGGGAGGCGAAGCCGGACGTGCGGATCGTGGCCGCCGAGCCGCGCTACGGCGAGCTCGTCTACGGCCTGCGCAACCTCGACGAGGGCTTCGTGCCCGAGCTGTACGACGCCGAGCTGATCGACTCCCGGTTCTCCGTCGGTCCCCGGGACGCCGTACGACGGGTGCGTGAGCTGCTCGAGCTCGAGGGCATCTTCGCCGGCATCTCGACGGGGGCCATCCTGCACGCCGCGCTGGGACAGGCCGCGAAGGCTGTCAACGCGGGGGAGTCCGCCGATATAGCCTTCGTCGTGTGCGACGGTGGCTGGAAGTACCTCTCGACCGGGGCCTACGAAGGCACGATCGACGAGGCCGAGGACAAGCTCGAGGGTCAGCTCTGGGCGTAGGGCGCCCCGTGGTGACCCTGGTCGCCGCGCTCCTCGGCGTCACGCTCCTCGCGCCCGCCGCGTTCACGACGTCGGCCGGCCCGGGGCTGGTCACGAACGTCGAGTCGCCCACCATCGCCGGCAAGGCCGTCTATGACCGGGTCCTCGAGGCCTCGCCGGGCACCTGGGAGCCGGCCGACGCGACGTACACCTACACCTATGCCTGGCTGCGCGACGGGAAGGTGATCCGCGACGCGACCAAGCGCCGCTACCGCCTCACGCTCGACGACCTGGAGCACCGGATCGCGGTGCGGGTCACCGCCACCGACGAGGCTGGGCAGAGCGGCACGGCCACCTCCGAGGAGACCCCTCGCGTCGTGCGGTCCACGCTCCGCAACAAGTTGCCACCGGAGGTCACCGGGACCGCCCGCTTCACCCGCACCGTGCGCGCGACGCCGGGGCGCTGGTCCACCGAGCCGACCCGGGTGCGCTACCAGTGGTTCCGCGGCGGCAAGCCGATCGCCGGCGCGACCGGGCCTCGCTACCGTTTCGTTCCCCTCGACGTCGGGCGGCGGGTGCGGGTCCAGGTCACGGTCAAGGCGCCGGGTCACTCGGTGGCGCAGCAGATGTCGCCGCGCGTGGCCCCGGTCGGCCACCGCGTCGACGTACGACGGACGGTGAGCTACCACGTCGAGACGCGGGGCAAGATCACGACGAGCCTCAAGGTCTTCCGGCGTCAGGCCCAGCAGACGTTCACCGACCCGCGCGGCTGGCGTGGGGCAGGCATCCGGTTCCGTCCGGTGGCCAGGGGAGGCAGCTTCACCCTGGTCCTGTCCGCGGCCAACCGCGTGACCGGCTTCTCGTCCGGCTGCAGCTCGATGTGGAGCTGCCGGGTCGGGCGCTACGTGATCATCAACCAGGAGCGGTGGAAGCATGCGTCCCCGGCCTGGAACGCCGCCCACGGCGCGCTGCGCGGCTACCGGCACATGGTCGTCAACCACGAGACCGGGCACTGGCTGGGCCTCGGGCACGCCGGCTGCTCCGGCAACGGCCGGCTCGCGCCGGTGATGATGCAGCAGTCGAAGGGGCTCGGCGGCTGCCGGTTCAACCCCTGGCCGACGGGTTCGGAGCTCGCGAGCCGGACGCCGGGTTAGTCTGGGCGCTCACCCGCCGGATCGTCCCGGGCCCTCATGGGAGCAACCTTTGCGAGAGATCGTCGTCTTCAGCGGCAGTGCCCACCGTCCCCTCGCCTCGGCCATCTGCGATGCCCTCGGAGTGGAGCTCTCGACCGTCGCGTTGACCCGGTTCAGCAACGACTGCCTCCAGGCCCAGCTCGAGGCCAACTGCCGGCAGCGGGACGTCTACATCGTCCAGCCCCTGGTGCCCCCGACCCAGGAGCACCTGATGGAGCTGCTGCTCATGGTGGACGCCGCGCGCGGCGCCTCGGCGGCACAGATCACCGCCGTGATCCCCTACTTCGCCTACGCCCGGTCGGACAAGAAGGACGCGTCCCGGATCTCCATCGGCGGCCGGCTCGTGGCCGACATGCTGGTGGCCGCGGGCGTCGACCGGGTGCTGACGATGACACTGCACGCGCCGCAGGTGCACGGCTTCTTCTCGGTGCCGGTCGACCACCTGACCGCGCTCGGCGTACTGGCAGATCACTTCATGGGTCAGGATCCCGACAACACCGTCGTGGTGTCCCCGGACTTCGGCAACGCCAAGACCGCGACCCAGTTCGCCCGGCTGCTGGGCCTGCCGGTGGCCGCCGGCAGCAAGAAGCGCCTCGCCGACGACCAGGTCGTCATCGACGCCATCGTGGGTGATGTCGCCGGCAAGCGGGCGGTGATCCTCGACGACGAGATCGCCACCGGCGGCTCGATCGTGGAGCTCCTGGACCGGTTGGCGGAGCAGGGCTGCACCGAGGCCGCCGTGGCCTGCACGCACGGCCTCTTCGTGGGCAAAGCCCTCGAGCGGCTGCGCGAGCACCCGATGATCAGCGAGGTGGTCACCACCGACACGGTGCCGCCGCCCGAGGACTGGCCGGACCTCAAGGTGCGGTCGGTGGCCAACCTGTTCGCCGAGGCGATCGCCCGGGTGCACGCGGGGGAGTCGGTCAGCAGCCTCTTCGACGGCGTGGACCCGGCCCACGGACCGCCGCAGCGACGCCTCTTCGACTGACCCGGGTGGTCAGCTGACGTCGAGGTGCTGGGCGGCGTCGTGCTCGCTGTCGGGGACAGCCTCGAGGCCCAACAGGTCGGTGGCGAGGTTGGCGACGTCGCCGTTGCGGACCGGCTGCTCGTCATCGGCGTACGACGTCCGCTTCTTGCCCGGGCTCGCGTAGTCGGGGTTCAGGTCGTAGAGGTCGGCGCCGGCCTTCACCCCGGACCCCCAGACGATGAACGGCACCCGGTAGTTGAACAGCTTGGTGGGGTCGCGGTGTGACCGACCGCGCCCGCCGTGGTCGGCAGTCAGATCAGCACCGTGTGGTCGGCCAGGTCACCCTTGTGCTCGACCTTGGCCACGATCCGGCCGAGCAGGGCGTCCACGGCCCTCACCGCATCGAGGTAGGCCGCCGACATGAACCCGTGGGCGTGGCCGGCCACGTCGGGCTTCGACAGGTGGACGAACCGGAAGGTGCGCGCCTTGTCCGCAATGTCGGCCCGCACCCGGCGGACGAGCCGGGCGTTGTCCTCGCGCAGCACGTAGGAGTCGATCCCCTCGTCCCAGGACCGCTCGAACAGGGAGAACTTCTGCTTGCTCGCGAAGAGAGCCGTGTCGCGTTCGGGGGAGTCGACCACGCTGAACACCGACGAGACGGGGTGGCCCGCTGCCTCCTGGACGGTGCGCGGGGTCAGCCGCTCGTCGTTCCAGGTGACGCCGTGGCCACCCGTGGCCGCGGCGATCCGCCTGCCGGTGAGCATGCCGGTGTGGTTGGGCAGGGTGTTGGTCTGCTCCCGCTCGGTCCGGGCGTTGAGCGTGGACGCGCCCTCATCGATCAGCCGGTGCAGCGTCGGTGTGCCCTCGACCCCCAGCTGGCGGATCGCGGCCGGGTTGAGGCCGTCGATGGAGACCGCGATCACGGTCGTCACGCCGTCGGCGGCAGCGGCAGCGG
>JAENWO010000345.1 GCA_016649925.1 Actinomycetales bacterium | reverse complement strand
GAACCACCTCGACGCCGACTCGATCGCCTGGCTGCGCGAGTTCCTCGCCACCTACTCCGGCGGCTTCATCGTCATCAGCCACAACCGGGACCTGCTCCAGGCGACGGTGAACAAGGTCTTCCACCTGGATGCGAACCGCTCCGAGCTGGACGTGTACAACCTGCGCTGGGACGCGTACCTGGAGCAGCGGGAGACCGACGAGCGGCGCCGTCGCCGCGAGCGGGCCAACACGGAGAAGAAGGCCGCCACGCTGATGGCGCAGGCGGACAAGATGCGGGCGAAGGCGACGAAGGCGGTGGCGGCGCAGAACATGGCCCGCCGTGCCGAGCGCATGCTGTCCGGCCTGGACGACGTCCGGATGAAGGACCGCGTGGCGAAGCTGCGATTCCCCGACCCGGCACCGTGCGGGCGCACCCCGCTGCGCGCCGTGGGGCTCTCGAAGTCCTACGGGTCGCAGGAGGTGTTCACCGACGTCGACCTCGCGATCGACCGCGGTAGCAAGGTCGTCATCCTCGGCCTCAACGGCGCCGGGAAGACCACCCTGCTGCGGATCCTCGCCGAGGTCGAGGAGACCGACACCGGCCAGGTCCTGCCCGGCCACGGGCTCAAGGTGGGGTACTACGCGCAGGAGCACGAGACCCTCGACACGGACCGCACCGTGGTGGAGAACCTCCGTTCGGCCGCGCCGGACCTCACCGACACCCAGGTCCGCAGCGTGCTCGGCTCGTTCCTGTTCTCCGGTGACGACGCCGAGAAGCCGGCGCGCGTGCTCTCCGGCGGGGAGAAGACCCGGCTCGCGCTCGCGGTCCTCGTCGTGTCCTCAGCGAACGTGCTGCTCCTGGACGAGCCCACGAACAACCTCGACCCGGCCAGCCGCGAGGAGATCCTCGGCGCACTGCGCACGTTCACGGGCGCCGTCGTCCTCGTCACCCACGACGAGGGGGCGGTGATGGCCCTCGAGCCCGAACGGGTGCTGCTGCTGCCCGACGGCGACGAGGACCTGTGGAACGACTCCTACGCGGAGCTCGTCTCGCTCGCCTGATCCTCGAGCTGCGCGTCGATGAGGTCATCCTCCTCGTCCTCGGCGGTGCGCCGTCGGGACCGCGCCGGCGCCCTGGCGGCGGCGAGCTCGGGCTCGCCGGCCGGCGTGGCCAGGTCCTCGGCCTCGCGACGCGCCAGGATGACCGTGCCCACAAGGGCGCCGATCGCGAAGACCCACCACTGCATCGTGTACGACAGGTGCGAGCCGAGGTCAGCCGACGGTCGGCGCAGCAGGTCGGGCGCACCGGCGGTCGTGGGTGTTTCGGCGGCCAGTGCACCGTAGACCCCGGCGACCACCTGGGCGTCCGGTCCTGCGCCGTCGGACGTCCCGGCCGATGCGAGCGCCGCCTCGACCACCTGGGCGGGCGCCAGCGCGTAGACCTGGCCGGCGGGGGCGATGCGGCTGGTCGCGTCCTCCGCGGCCCGCAGGCGCACGGTGAGGGTCACCTCGCCGGACGGCAGCGCGAGAGCGGCGCTGTGGTCGGCGAACTCGTCCGTGGGGTACCAGCCACGGTCGACGGCGAGGAGGCGAGTTCCGCCGTCGGGCGCCTGCGTCGCGATGACCGCGATCACGTGGTCGGCGGGGCTGCCCTCGATCGGGCGCTGGGGCAGCACGAGGCTCGTGGCGCCCACGTACTCACCGGTCACGGTGACCTGGCCCCAGACGAGGTCCTCGGGGAGGGGGGAACCGGCGTCGGGCAGCAGGTCGGTCAACGGCACGGGCGCCCTCTCGTAGTTCGCCTCGACGAGGGCGATCAGCTCGGCCTTGCCCTGGTAGCGGGTCAGCTGCCAGTAGCCGAGGGCCACGCACGTCAGGCTGACGAGCACGGCGACGGCAGCGATCCCCACCCAGCGACGGGTGAGCAGGAAGGAGTACCGGCTCATGTCTCCTCGGTGAGCTCCTCCACCGGCACGGTCTCACGCGGGAACGAACGGGCACCGAGGAAGTTCTCCAGGTGGGCGCGGTGGGCCTCGCAGGCGAGCCACGTCTTGCGCCGCTCGGGGGCGTGCAGCTTGGGGTTGTTCCAGCGTAGTGCCCACGCCGCCGACTCCCGGCACCCTTTGGAGCTGCAGATGAGGCGGTTCATGACTGCTCGAGCCGGCTCGGTCGGTCATCGGGGTGGGTGGTGTCCGCGGGTCCGGGCGGCAGTGCGGGGTTCTCGATGTAGGCCAGGGGGGATCCGGGGCGCTCGGACCCGGCGTTCGCGACCATCACGGCCACGTACGGGAGCACGAAGGCGAGGACCACGAACACCAGGCGCACCGGCCCGTCCGTGACGAAGGCGAGGATGAAGGACAGCGTGCGGATGAACATGGAGATGAGATAGCGCGTGGTGCGATCGTGGATCTGCTTGCTCTGACCGCGCCCGGCCGAGGTGATCGCGTGGACTTCCGTCACTTCCCCAGGTTACGCCGGTGGGCGTGGTGGGCGTGGCCGTGGCCATCTGCACTAGCGTCTGGGGGAGGACGACACGATCGGAGGATGCGTGAGCGAGGACGGCACAGGCCGCAGCGTGGTGGTCACCGGAGCCAACCGTGGGATCGGCCGCGCGATCGCGGAGCGGTTCGTGGCCCAGGGCGACCGGGTCGCCACGATCTACCGCAGCGGTGACCTGCCCGACGGCGTCTTCGGCGCCGTGGGGGACATCCGCGACACCGCCTCCGTCGACGCCGCGTTCACAGCCATCGAGGCGGAGCAGGGGCCCACGGACGTGCTGGTCGCGAACGCGGGCATCAACCGGGACACGCTCCTCATGCGGATGAGCGACGAGGACTTCGCCGACGTGATCGACGTCAACCTCACCGGGACCTTCCGCTGCGTGCGGCGCGTCACGAAGGGCATGATTCGCAAGCGCGGCGGGCGCATCATCCTGATCTCCTCGGTGGTCGGCATGTACGGCTCCCCGGGCCAGGTGAACTACGCCGCGTCGAAGTCGGCGCTCATCGGGATGGCGCGCTCCATCACGCGCGAGCTCGGCGGACGCGGCATCACGGCCAACGTCGTCGCCCCCGGGTTCGTCGACACCGCGATGACCCAGGCGCTGCCGGAGGCCACGCAGGAGAGCTACCGCGCCGCGATCCCGGCGGGTCGGTTCGCTCAGCCGGCGGAGGTGGCCGCCGTCGTCACGTTCCTGGCCGCACCCGAGTCCGCCTACATCAGCGGGGCCGTGATCCCCGTCGACGGCGGTCTCGGCATGGGCCACTGACTCACCCACACAAGGAAAAGGAGTGGCCATGGGCCTGCTTGAGGGAAAGAAGCTGCTCGTCACCGGCGTGCTCATGGAGAGCTCGATCGCGTTCCACGTCGCGCGCCTGGCGCAGCAGGAGGGAGCGGAGGTGGTGCTGTCCTCCTTCGGCCGCCAGCTCCGGCTCACCGGCTCGATCGCGCGGCGGCTGCCGAGACCCGCTCCGGTCATCGAGCTCGACGTGACCAGTGCCGAGGACCTCGCCGCACTCCCGGACCGCGTCCGCGAGCACGTCGACTCGCTCGACGGCGTGGTGCACTCGATCGGGTTCGCGCCGCAGTCCGTGATGGGCGGGAACTTCCTCGCCGCCGGGTGGGCGGACGTCTCGACGGCGGTAGAGATCTCCGCGTTCTCGCTCAAGTCCCTCGCGGTCGCCGCGCAGCCCCTGATGGGACGGGGCTCCG
>JAENWO010000049.1 GCA_016649925.1 Actinomycetales bacterium | reverse complement strand
CGCTGCGCGCCGGCGCCGTCAGCCGCGTCGCCGGCCGGATCGGGCTGCCGAACACGGCCGGTGAGGAGGAGGTCCTGGACGCCCTCGCGCGGGCCACCGGTCGCCCCGTCGAGGCCCTGCGCTCCCTGCTGTACGGACCACCTCCCCACGACGACGACTCCCTCATCGCCCTCACCCAGGCGCTGGACACCATGGAAAGCGAGGTTCATCGCGCATGAGCTACCCACCCGGGCCACAGGACCCGAGCTACCCCTACGGACAGGGCCGAGGAGAGCCCGGCACCGCGCCCGGCGCGGGCCCGTACGCACCGGGGGCGCCCACCGGGCAGTACCCACCGCAGCAGCCGGGGGTGCCGGAGCCTTCCGCCGCGGTGGCGAGCTCGCCGTCACGCACGAAGCTGGCGAACCTGCGGGCGGAGGTCGCGAAGGCCGTCGTCGGGCAGGACGCCGCGGTGACGGGTCTGGTCATCGCACTGCTCTGCCGCGGCCACGTGCTGGTCGAGGGCGTGCCGGGCGTGGCGAAGACGCTCCTCGTCCGCACGCTCGGTGCGTCGCTGGACCTGGAGATGAAACGGGTGCAGTTCACGCCGGACCTGATGCCCGGCGACGTGACCGGCTCGCTCGTCTACGACGCCCGGACCGCGGAGTTCTCGTTCCGCGAGGGCCCGGTCTTCACGAACCTCATGCTCGCCGACGAGATCAACCGCACGCCCCCGAAGACGCAGGCCTCGCTGCTGGAGGCGATGGAGGAGCGGCAGGTCAGCGTCGACGGCACGCCGCGCCCGCTGCCCGACCCGTTCATGGTGATCGCGACGCAGAACCCGGTCGAGTACGAGGGGACGTACCCGCTGCCCGAGGCGCAGCTGGACCGGTTCCTGCTCAAGCTCGTGCTGCCGCTGCCCGCCCGGGTGGAGGAGATCGAGGTGGTCCACCGGCACGCGAACGGGTTCGACCCGCGCAACCTGGCCGCTGCCGGCGTGCGGGCCGTGGCGGACGCCGGCGACCTCGCCACGGCGCGGGCCGAGGTCGCGAAGGTGCAGGTGGGGCCCGAGGTGCTCGGCTACATCGTCGACCTGTGCCGGGCGACCCGGACGTCCCCTTCCCTTTCCCTGGGCGTCTCGCCACGCGGGGCGACGGCGCTGCTCGCCACGTCCCGGGCGTGGGCATGGCTCTCGGGGAGGACCTTCGTCACGCCGGACGACGTCAAGTCGCTCGCGCACCCCACCTTGCGCCACCGGGTGCAGCTGCGCGCCGAGGCCGAGCTGGAGGGTGTGAGCGCCCAGACCGTCCTGGACGGGATCCTGGGCACGGTCCCGGTTCCGCGCTGATGGCGATCACGGGCCGCGCGGTGTTGCTGGTGGCGCTCGGGCTGATCGCCGTCGCGCTGCTGCCCGAGACCGCCACCGTCCTGGTGTGGCTCGGGCTCGTCGTGCTGCTCGTCGGCGTGGACCTCGCCCTGGCGGCGAGCCCGAGGGCGGTACAGGTGGACCGCCAGTCCCCCGGTTCGGTGCGCCTGAGCGAGTCGACCCGGTCCGTGCTGACGCTGACGAACACCTCCGCGCGGACCCTGCGTGGTGTCGTACGGGACGCGTGGCAGCCGACGGCGGGAACCGGAGGGAACCGGCACCGGGTCTCGATCCCGGCGCAGGAGACACGCCGGACGACGACGGCGCTCACCCCGAGTCGCCGGGGCGACCTCGCGGCGGACCTCGTGACGATCCGCTCGGCGGGCCCGCTCGGGTTGGCCGCGCGGCAGGCCTCGCTGAGCGTGCCCGGTCACCTGCGGGTGCTGCCGGAGTTCGCCTCGCGCCGGCACCTGCCCTCACGCCTGGCACGGCTGCGGGAGATGGACGGACGGGCCGCCGTCAACATCCGGGGCCCCGGCACGGAGTTCGACTCCCTGCGCGAGTACGTGATCGGTGACGACGTCCGGGCGATCGACTGGCGGGCCTCCGCACGGCGCACCGAGATGGTGGTGCGGACGTGGCGCCCGGAACGGGACCGGAGGGTGTTCATCGTCCTGGACCTGTCCCGGCTCTCGGCGGCCCGGCTCGGTGACGCGCCCCGGCTGGACGCGAACATCGAGGCGGCGCTGCTGCTGTCCGCGCTCGCGGCCCGGGCCGGGGACCGGGTGGAGCTCGTGGCGATCGACCGCGCGGTGCGGGCCCGGGTCACCGGCACGCACGGTCCGGCGATCATGGCGACGATGGCCGACGCCCTCGCCCCGCTGCATCCCACCCTCGTGGAGCTGGACTGGACCACGGTCACGCAGGTGATCCGGGACCGCCTCTCCCAGCGAGCGCTCGTGGTGCTGCTCACCTCGCTCGAGCCGAGCGCCGTCGAGTCGGGGCTGCTGCCGGTGGTGGGCGCGCTCACGCAGGACCACCAGGTGGTCCTGGCCTCGGCGAGCGACCCGGACACCGACGCGCTGCGCCGGGCGCGGGAGAGCTCGGCGGACCTGTTCGACGCCGCCGCCGCCGAGCGCGGGGAGCTGGAGCGCCGCAGCGTGGCCCTGCGGCTGCGCCGCGCCGGAGTCGAGGTGCTCGAGCGGTTGCCCGAGGAGCTCGCGCCGGCCCTCGCGGACACCTACCTCGCGCTCAAGGCCGCCGGCCTCCTCTAGCCGTCAGCGTCATGTTCCTCTCCCCGCTCGGCCTCGTTCGTCTGAGGCCTCTGTCTTGTCCTGTGCGGCGGATCGGACTTCCAAGGCGGCGCGATGACCTCTCTCGAAAGACGTCGGATCGGCGTCCGGATCACGAGCAACCTGCTCAGCGGTGTGGGTGTGGCCTCGGATGTCGCTGTCGGCGGCCTGCTCGCGGAGGAGCGCGGCGGGACGTCCGTGGCCGGGCTCGCCCAGGCGGCCAGCGTGCAGCGTGCGGCCGTCGCCGCTGTCCCGCTAGCCGCGATGGACGCGTTGCGGGGCCGTCGCTGGGCGTTGACGGTGCTCGGCCTGGGCTGGTCGGCGTGCATAGTTGCCGCTTCGTCGTTGCTGGCCACCGTCTCCTCCGACGCGGTGCGCGTTCCCCTGCAGGGGGCCACCGACGCCGGTGAGGCCTCCGCCAGTGAGGCGAGGATGAACCGGATTCAGGTCATCCCCGGTAGTACGCGCCCGCGGCGGCACTGCGCGAGCACGACTCCGCGACCACCGGTGCGTGCGGCCGCGCGGTGGCGCGGTGGACCGCGCCGAGGGCTCGGCGATCGCCGTGATCCACGGGGCTACTGCGACTCGGACGTGATCTGATCGACGAGCTCGGGGATGTCCCGGACCAGCGTCTCCCACAGCAGGTCGTCCCGGACGACCTGGTAGTCGTGCGCCAGGATGTTGCGCATGCCGCGAATGGCCTCCCACGGGATGTGCGGTCTGGCCTCCTTGAACGTTGCGGGGAGCTTCTCGATCGCCGACGAGACGTCGATGATCACGCTGAGCGCCGCTCGACGGTTGATCATCCGGGTGAACGCCTGACGACCCTCGGCGACGATCGTCCGGGCGTCACGCTCGAGGGCCTCGAGGTGGGCCAGCGCCCGTCGAGCCTTGTCGACCTGCTCAGCGGCGGGGTTCGCCTCTGTCGCGCCGGGGGCGACGGGTCCGTACCGCCCGTGCTCGCTCGGCCGGCCGGTCATACCGGAACCGCCTCCGCGAGGGCACGCTGCATCGTGGGACCGTGCGAATCTTCGCCGACGACGTCCACGTCCACCCCGAGCAGCTGCTCCAGCTCCAGCACCAGCGCCGACACCTCGAGCAGCCCTGTGCCGGGCTCGAACCTCACGAGCAGGTCGACATCGGAATCGGTGGTGTCCGTGCCGCGGGCGACGGAACCGAACACTCGCGGGTTGTGCCCGCGGTGAGAGCGCACCAGCTCGATGACCTGTTCACGGTGGCGTTCCAGGATGAGCGAAGGACGGCTGCGCGCGGCGTCGAGGAGCCGGTGCAGGGTGTCTTCGGTCGGACGGGTCCGACCGGTCTCGATGGCGGCGATGTTGGGTTGCATCACTCCGGAGCGTTCTGCGAGCTGGCGTTGAGTCAGACCGGCACGTTCACGCGTCGACTTGACCACATCGCCAGGTTGAGTCTCCATGACACGATGATATGCCGCGACATATACTCTTCGCGACGGTCTTGATCTTCCCGGTCCCGGTTACTCTGGTGACCATGACGTTTGATTTCAAGCCCGGTCGGTTCAAGGTCCGCGATCTCGCCCTTGCGGAGGCGGGACGGCACCAGATCCGCTTGGCTGAGCACGAGATGCCCGGTCTGATGGCGCTGCGCGCCGAGTATGGCGAGTCGCAGCCGTTGGCGGGGGCCCGGATCGCCGGCTCCTTGCATATGACGGTGCAGACGGCGGTGCTGATCGAGACGTTGACCGCCCTGGGTGCGCGGGTGCGGTGGGCGAGCTGCAACATCTTCTCCACGCAGGACGAGGCGGCGGCCGCGGTCGCCGTCGGCCCGGACGGCACGGTCGATGCACCGTCGGGCGTGCCGGTGTTCGCGTGGAAAGGGGAGAGCTTGGAGGAGTACTGGGACTGCACGGAGCAGATCCTGCGCTGGCCGGGCGGTGGTCCGAACCTCATCCTGGACGACGGCGGTGACGCGACCATGCTGGTGCACGAGGGTGTGCGCTTCGAGGCGGCTGGTGCCGTGCCGGCCGACCCCGAGCCGGGGGAGCTGGGCTACTCCGAGGAGCGGCTCGCGTTCCTGGGTGTGCTGCGCCGCTGCCTCGCCGACGGCCCGACGCGCTGGACCACCGTGGCGGCCGGGATCCAGGGTGTCAGTGAGGAGACCACCACCGGCGTGCACCGGCTCTACCAGCTGGCCGCCACGGGTGAGTTGCTGTTCCCGGTGATCAACGTCAACGACTCGGTGACGAAGTCGAAGTTCGACAACCGGTACGGCATCCGGCACTCCCTCCCGGACGGGCTGAACCGGGCCACCGACGTCCTGATCGGCGGGAAGGTGGCTCTCGTCGTCGGCTACGGCGACGTTGGTAAGGGTGCGGCGGAGGCGCTGCGCGGCCAGGGCGCCCGCGTGATCGTCACCGAGATCGACCCGATCTGCGCGCTCCAGGCCGCGATGGACGGTTACCAGGTGGCGCGCCTGGACGACGTGGTCGGGTACGCCGACTTCTTCATCACGACCACCGGCAACATCGACGTCATCACCGCCGGGCACCTCGCGTCGATGAAGGACAAGGCCGTGGTCGGCAACATCGGCCACTTCGACAACGAGATCGACATCGCCGGGCTGGCGGCCATCCCGGGGGTGGTGCGCACCGAGATCAAGGCCCAGGTGCACGAGTGGACGTTCCCGGCCGGCGACGACTCGGGTGAGCACTCGATCATCGTGTTGTCCGAGGGACGCCTGCTGAACCTCGGCAACGCGACCGGGCACCCCTCGTTCGTGATGAGCAATTCCTTCTCGAACCAGGTGATCGCGCAGATCGAGCTGTTCACCGCCGAGGAGGGGGAGTACGACCGCGAGGTGTACCGCCTGCCCAAGGTGCTGGACGAGAAGGTGGCCCGTCTGCACCTGGCCGCGCTCGGCGTCGACCTCACCGAGCTGACGAAGGAGCAGGCCGAGTACATCGACGTCGACGTGGCCGGTCCCTACAAGGCGGAGCACTATCGTTACTGACTGATCGGTCCGCGACGGGCCACAGGGTGTGCCGGGAAGTCTGGTCGGCGACCACCGAGGCGACCCCTGGAGCACGATGAGCGACGCACACGACACCGCGCCACCGGGCGGGGGCCAAGACACCCCGCCACCCGGTAGCACGCCGCCGGCGCACGCCCCGGCCCGGCCGCTGTTCACGGACCTCACCCCCGGCGGGCTGCGCAACTACCTTGACACGCTGCGCGGGGAGTCGGTGGGCGGCGTGCTGCTCATCGTCGGCGCCGTCGTCGCGCTCGTCTGGGCGAACTCCCCGTGGCGGGACAACTACGCGGCCGTGCGGGACCTGCGGGTCGGGCCGGCCGCGTGGCATCTGGACCTGAGCATCGGTGCGTGGGCCGCCGACGGGCTCCTCGCGATCTTCTTCTTCGTGGTCGGGCTCGAGCTCAAGCGGGAGATCGTCACCGGTGAGCTCCGGCGGGTCTCCACCGCGATCGTGCCGGTCGCCGCGGCCGTCGGCGGCATGGCGGCGCCCGCCCTGATCTACCTCGCGGTCAACCTCACCTCGCCCGACGGGGTGGCCCGGGGCTGGGCGGTGCCGACCGCCACGGATATCGCGTTCGCGGTCGCCGTGCTGTCCCTCGTCGGGCGACGGCTCCCGGCGACGTTGCGCGCCTTCCTGCTCACGCTCGCCGTCGTGGACGACCTCCTCGCGATCGTGATCATCGCCGTCGTCTACACCGACACGCTCGCCCTCGCCTGGCTCGGCGCTGCGGCCGCTGCGGTGGCCGTGTTCGCGGTGCTGGTCCGTCGCGGCATCACGCACTGGTGGCTGCTCCTCCCGCTCGGCGTGCTGGCGTGGGGTTTCATGCACGCCTCGGGCATCCACGCCACGATCGCGGGTGTTGCGCTGGGCCTGGTGGTGCCGGCGCTGCCGCTGCGGGGCCGGCGCAGACGGTGGCGGCCGGAGGACCTGCGCGACGGTGTCAGCATGGCCGAGTTCTTCGAGTACCGGTGGCGCCCGGTCTCGGCCGGCTTCGCGGTCCCGGTGTTCGCGCTGTTCGCCGCGGGGGTGGCGGTCGACTCCGGCTCCCTGGCCGGGGCGTTGCGTGACCCGGTGGCGCAGGGAGTCGTGCTCGGCCTCGTCCTCGGCAAGCCGATCGGCATCACGGCGGCTACCTGGCTGATCTCCCGCTCACGGCACGTGAACCTGGCGCCGGGGGTCGGGTGGGCGGACGTCGTCGGCATCGGGGTGTTGGCCGGCATCGGGTTCACCGTCTCGCTCCTCGTCGGTGAGCTGGCGTTCGGCGCGGGAAGCGTGCCCGACGACCACGTCAAGGTCGCGATCCTGGTGGCGTCCCTGTTCGCGGCACTTGCCGGAGCGGGGATCCTCCTGCGGCGTGGGCGACACCACGAAAGCCGGCGGCTCGACGCCGCCGAGCAGGCGCCTTGATCGGCCGAGTCCGAACTCCGCGGCCCCGTCGAGGCTCCGCCGCCCCGTAGCCCCGTCGAGGCTCCGCCGCCCCGTCGCCCCGTCAGGTCGTCAGTTCACCGGGAGCCCGTCAACAGCAGGTGACGAGTTCACGGCGAACGGACGAGCTCGCGGGAGGTGGGGCTCGGGCTACCGGGCGGGGGGTGGCTCAGGCGGCGTCGGAGATGCCGTAGGGGAGCCGGCGCATCCGCTCGACCTCCTCGGCGTCCTTGGCACGCGACGCCAGGCCGGCCTGGTACTCGCGGTCCCGCCGCGCGACGAGCACGGCGGCGACGAACCGCTCCGGGTTCGTGCCCCAGGGCGGCGGCGGCGACACGTAGGGCTCCATCGTCGCGGCGAACAACCGGCCCAGGTCGATGCGGACGGCGGGGTTGAGCTGCCCGGTGCGGGACAGGAAGATCCGGGCGTGCAGCGCCAGGTTGTCGGGGAGGCGGCGGATGTCGGCCCGCTCGGCCCACTCCTGCAGGTCCGGCGGCATGAGCAGCGGTGCGACGGCCACCTCCGTGCCCCGCACCCGCACCGCGTACGTCCCGGCCAGGAGGTCACCCAGGCGCTTGCCCCGACGGTTGATGATCGACGTGATGAGGGCGATGCTGCCGAAGCTGAACCAGATCTCGCCGACGGCAGTCAGCGCGCGGACGAACGCCTGCCGGAAGCGTACGGGTCCGCCGTCGTCCCGGACCACGCGGATGCCGGCGGCCACCTTCCCGGCGGACAGGCCGCGGGTGAGCGTCTCCACGGCGGTCGGCAGGACCACCATCACCAGGGCCATCGTGGAGACGACCACGACGCCGAGGCGGGAGTCGTTCGTGACGAACCTGGTCGCGAGCAGGATGATCCCGCCGCCGACGACGGCGAAGATCACCAGGTCGATGACGCCCGACATCATCCGGGTCAGGACGGACGCCGGACGTAGCTCGAGGGCGACGGCCTCCCCGGTGATGATCAGGTCCGAGGAGTCAGCCGCGACGCCGACCCGGCTCGTGGCGCTCGGGCGTCCCGGGAGGTTCGACGCCCCAGCGGACCCAGGCTGCGCCGTCGGCCACCTGCCTCCGCCCTGGGAGGGAGGCGCGTAGGGCCCGGGTGACGCGGAAGACATGTGTGGCAGGGTATCGCCCGTGGATGTGGATGCCTTCGTCGCGGTCAACGCGCCGCAGTGGGAGCGCCTCGAGCGCCTGCTCGGGCAGCGCCGGCTGACCGGGACTCAGTCCGACGAGCTCGTCAGCCTCTACCAGTCCACCGCCACGCACCTGTCACAGATCCGCTCAGCAGCCCCGGACCCGACGGTGGTCTCCCGGCTGTCCACGCTGCTCGCGCGAGCCCGCGGCACGATCGCCGGGGCGCACGAGCCGGCCTGGAGCGACGTCGTCCGCTTCGTCGTGATCTCCCTGCCGGCCGCGTTCTACCGGGTGCGCTGGTGGACCCTGGCGATGATGGCGCTGTTCCTCCTCGTCGGCGTCTCGAGCGGCTGGTGGACCGCCACCCATCCCGAGGTCCTCGCCACGCTCGGGACGCCGAACGAGCGCCGTCTGTACGCGGAGCAGGCGTTCGAGGCGTACTACTCCAACAACCCGGCGCCGGACTTCGCGGCCCAGGTGTGGACGAACAACGCGTGGATCGCGGCGCGCGCGATCGGGCTCGGCATCACCGGCTACTTCCCGCTGCAGATCATCGTCGCCAACGCCCAGGGCGTGGGCCAGGCGGCCGCGATGATGCACGAGTTCGGACAGCTCGACCTCTTCTTCGCACTCATCCTGCCGCACGGGCTGATGGAGCTCACCGCGATCTTCATCTCTGCCGGGGCGGGTCTGAAGATCTTCTGGGCCTGGGTCTCGCCCGGGCCGCGCACCCGCTCCCGGGCGCTGGCCGAGGAGGGCAGGGCGCTGTTCGCGGTGGCGATCGGGCTCGTGGCGGTGCTCGCGGTCAGTGGGATGGTCGAGGGGTTCGTGACGCCGTCGAGCCTGCCCACCGGGGTGAAGATCACGATCGGCGCGCTCGTCCTGGCCGCCTATTGGGTCTACACGATCGGGCTCGGGCGGATCGCGGTGCGCGACGGCGAGACGGGCGACGTGCGCGCCGAGCACGCCGAGGACACCGTCGCGATGGCGGGCTGAGTCCACCTCGGGTGCCCGGCACAACGGCGAGGTCGTGCGGCGACGCTGACGACGCTGACGGGGCGCAGATCTCCTCGGGGTCGCCCCCGTCCCACGGTGGTTCGGCTGATCGTGGGCGAGCTAGCAGAACGCAACGGGAACCGCCGCAAGGTGCTTCTGGCCGAGGTGCTTCTGAGCGCGTCACCCGCTCATGACCGGTGCACCCACCGCTCACCGCCCATCGCTCATCGCTTCGCCAGCGCAGCGCCCATCTGCTCGAGCGTCTTGATCATGATCGGCCGCGGCGTGGCGAAGTTGTACCGGGCGAAGCCCTTCCCGGCCTCCCCGCACCTGTTGCCGTCGGTGAGGGCGACCTCGGCGTGCTCCAGGAAGAACTGACCGGGCTCGGTCAGGTCCACGGCGCGGCAGTCGAGCCACGCGAGGTAGGTGCCCTCCGGGGGGGTGAACGTCACGCCGGGGAGGTGCTCGGCGACGAGCTCGGCGAGCAGCCGGCGGTTGCCGTCGAGGTAGCCGATCACCTCGTCCAGCCACTGCCCGCCGGCGGTGAAGGCCGCGGTGTTCGCGATCACGCCGAGATTGGCAGCGCCGTGCTCGGCCATCATCCCGATCCCGGACCACTTCTCCTTGTCGGCGTCGTTGGACAGGATGAGCTGCGCGCACTTCATGCCCGGCAGGTTCCACGCCTTCGAGGCCGACGCGGCGGTGAGCGTGTGCCCCGCCGCCGCCTCGTTCACCGAGGCGTACGGGACGTGCTGATGCCCATCGAAGACCAACGGTGCATGTATCTCGTCCGAGAAGACCCGGCCGCCGTTCCGCTCGACGACGTCGGCGATGGCCTCCATCTCCCCGCGCTCGAGCACCCGCCCGATCGGGTTGTGGGGGTTGCACAGGATGAGCAGGTTCCCACCCGCCTTGAAGGCCGCATCGAGCGCCTCGAGGTCGTAGACGTACCGGCCGCCCTCGGTCAGCATCGGCACCTCGATCACCTCGCGTCCGAGCGTCGGCGGCATGGTGAGGAAGGGCATGTAGGCGGGGGTGGGCAGGATCACCGCGGATCCCGGCGTCGAGAAGTGCTTGATCGCCGCCTCCAGCCCGGCGAGCACGTCCGGGAGTGGACGCACGTTCTCCGCGGGGATGTCCCACCCGTACCGGGAGCTGGACCACTGCGCGTACGCCTCCGACATGCGCTCGCCCACCGCCCTCGGCAGGTAGCCGAACACCCCGAGGTCGACGGCGGCGTGCAGCGCTTGCGTGATCGGCGGCGCGGTGCCGAAGTCCATCTCCGCGACGAACGCCCCGATCTTGTCCGGGAAGAGGGACCACTTCATGCCCCCGATCTCACGGAGGTCCTCGAGCCGGACGTCGTCGAATCCGATGGTCTGCGTCATGTCAACCCTTTCGCTTGGTGGTGCGGCCGCCGGTGCGCCTGCTGGTGGGTTTCTCGTCGTCGATCTCGTTGAGGTAGTTGTAGATCGTGAAGCGGGTGACCTGGAGCGAGGCGGCGATCATCTCCACGGCGTCGCGAAGCATGAACATGCCGCGGGCCTGCAGCGAGCGCACGACCGCGATCTTGTGCTCCTTCTTCATCAGCTCCACCGGCACTCCCTGCTCGCCGATCGCCTGGTGGATCAGGTGGGCCGCGAGCTCGTCGACGTCCCGCGCGAACACCTCGACGGGGTGGTCGCCCTCCGGCTGCTCGGCCGCGCCCTCGGGAAGGGACACCGGCACCGGCGCATCTCCGGTCCGCGACCCGGTCAT
>JAENWO010000297.1 GCA_016649925.1 Actinomycetales bacterium | reverse complement strand
TCCGGGTCCGCGTCCGGGTCCGGGTCCGCGTCCGGGTCCGGGTCCGCGTCCGGGTCCGGGTCCGCGTCCGGGTCCGGGTCGAGGAGGCGCGGTCCTCGCAGTGCTGTGCCCTGGGACGGTACCCCGACCCTCAGCGCTTGAGCATCTGACGTAGGACGTACGGCAGGATGCCGCCGTGCTGGAAGTACGCCGCCTCGGCGGGGGTGTCGATCCGCACCGTCGCGGTGAGGACGCGCACGGCGCCGTCGTCGGCAGCCACCTTGACGGTGACCTCTCGGGGGATGTCCTTCACCCCGGCCAGGCCCGTGATCGAGTAGGTCTCGGTGCCGGTCAGCCCCAGCTCCTCGGCGGACTCCCCGCCGGAGAACTGCAACGGCAGCACGCCCATGCCGATCAGGTTCGAGCGGTGGATCCGCTCGTACGAGGTCGCCAGGACCGCCTTGACCCCGAGCAGCATCGTCCCCTTGGCCGCCCAGTCGCGCGAGGAACCGGAACCGTAGTCGGAACCGGCCAGCACGATCAGTGGCACACCGTCCCGCGCATACGACATGGCCGCGTCGAAGATGGCCTCGGGCTCGCCGTCGGGCAGGCGTCGGGTGAAGCCGCCCTCGATGTCCGGCACGAGGTGGTTGCGCAGCCGGACGTTGGCGAAGGTGCCGCGGATCATCACGTCGTGGTTCCCGCGCCGGGAGCCGTAGGAGTTGAAGTCCCTGACCGCGACCCCGTGGTC
This sequence comes from Actinomycetales bacterium, assembly GCA_016649925.1. Classification (GTDB taxonomy): domain Bacteria; phylum Actinomycetota; class Actinomycetes; order Actinomycetales; family Beutenbergiaceae; genus JAENWO01. The sequence continues at coordinate 3,451 of JAENWO010000297.1, read as the reverse complement.
CTTGAGGTACACACCGGCCGGGGAGTCCGGGCGGATCGAGCCGGCAGGGGAGATGTGGTCGGTCGTCACCGAGTCGCCCAGGAACGCGAGTACGCGGGCGCCGACGATGTCCTGAACCGGTTCTGGTCCGCGTGGCATGCCGTCGAAGTACGGCGGACGTCGCACGTACGTGGAGTCGTCCTGCCAGTCGAACGTGTCCGAGTCGGAGAGCTGCATGCCTCGCCAGTTCTCGTCACCGACCAGGACGTCGGAGTAGCCCTTGGTAAACATGTCGGCCTCGACGGAGGCGTCCACGGCGGCCTTGATCTCCGCGCTGGTGGGCCAGATGTCCCGCAGGTACACGTCCTGACCGGCGGGGTCCTGACCGAGTGGTTCGGTGAGCAGGTCGGCGTGCATCGTGCCGGCGAGGGCGTAGGCGATCACCAGCGGCGGAGAGGTGAGGAAGTTCATCTTCGTCTCGGAGTGGATCCGGCCCTCGAAGTTGCGGTTCCCGGAGAGCACGGCCGCCACCGTCAGGTCCTTCTCCTGGACCGCGGCGCTCACCTCGGGGATGAGGGGGCCGGAGTTGCCGATGCAGGTGGTGCACCCGTAGCCGACGAGGTCGAAGCCGAGCTTGTCCAGGTAGGGGGTCAGGCCGGCCCGGTCGTAGTAGTCGGTGACCACCCGGGAACCGGGAGCCAGGGAGGTCTTCACCCATGGCTTGCTGCTCAGGCCCCGTTCCACGGCCTTCTTCGCGAGCAGGCCCGCTCCGAGCATCACGGACGGGTTTGAGGTGTTCGTGCAGGACGTGATGGCGGCGATGACGACGTGCCCGTGGTCGATCCGGGTCTCGCTGCCCGCGAGCCTCACCGTCACGGGATCGCTGGGCCACTGCTCCGGGTCCTCATCGACGGGCTCGGTCCGCGGGGCGTCGTCCCCGGCGATCCGACGGCTGATCGCGATCGGGTCGCTCGCCGGGAACGATTCCGCCGACGCCTCGTCGAGTCCGCCCAGCACGGCGTCGTCCACCGACGCACCGGTCAACAGCGCGCGGAACGTGTGCTGGGCGACCCGCAACGGGATCCGGTCCTGGGGGCGCTTCGGGCCGGCGATCGAGGACTCGACCGTGGCGAGGTCCAGCTCGACCACCTGCGAGAAGGCGGGCTCGTGGGCCGGGTCGTGCCAGAGTCCCTGCTCCTTCGCGTAGGCCTCGACGAGGGCCACGTGGTCCGCCGGGCGGCCGGTCAGGCGGAGGTAATCGAGCGTCTCGTCGTCGATCGGGAAGATGCTGACCGTGGAGCCGTACTCCGGGCTCATGTTGCCCAGGGTCGCGCGGGTGGCCAGCGGGACGTTCGCCACACCTGGGCCGAAGAAGTCGACGAACTTGCCCACCACGCCGGTGCGGCGCAGCAGCTGGGCCACGGTGAGCACGAGGTCGGTGGCGGTGGTGCCCTCGGGCAGCTCTCCGGTGAGCTTGAGCCCCACCACCTGGGGGATGAGCATGCTCATCGGCTGACCGAGCATGGCCGCCTCGGCCTCGATGCCACCGACGCCCCAGCCGAGGACGCCGAGCCCGTTGATCATCGGGGTGTGCGAGTCGGTGCCCACCAGGGTGTCGGGGTAGGCGAGGGGGCGCTCGGGCCCGTCCTTGACGAAGATCGTGCGCGCCAGGTACTCGAGGTTGACCTGGTGGCAGATGCCCGTGTCCGGGGGGACCACCTGGAAGTCGTCGAAGGAGTGCTGGGCCCAGCGCAGCAGCTCGTAACGCTCCCGGTTGCGCTCGAACTCGAGCTCGGCGTTGACCCGGAACGCGTCCGCTCGGCCGAACACGTCCGCGATCACCGAGTGGTCGATGACGAGGTCGGTGGGGATCAGCGGGTTGATCTTCTGCGGGTCGCCGCCGAGGTCCGACATCGCGTTACGCATCGCGACGAGGTCTACCACGCACGGCACACCCGTGAAGTCCTGCATCAACACCCGGGCCGGAGTGAACTGGATCTCCGGGTTGTCCTCCTGGTCCGGGTCCCAGGCGGCCAGCGCCCGCACCTGCTCGGCGGTGACCATCTCGCCGTCCTCGTTGCGCAGGAGGTTCTCGGCCAGCACCTTCAGGCTGTAGGGGAGTCGGTCCGCGCCCTCGATCCGGTCGAGACGGTAGATGTCATAGGTCGCGGCGCCGACCGTCAACCGGTCCAGAGCGCCAAAACTGTTCAGACTCACGCTGACCCCTCACCTGTGTTCGGGGGCGCCCGGCATCGTGGCGATCGGACACCGCCCTTTGCCTCGACTGTGCCACTGTTGCGGGCGTCGCGCATGCCCTTCGGCGCCGACACCGGGGGACGGTGCCCGGCCGACGACGCTCAGTCGTCGTTCCCCTGGCCGGGCGCATCCTCGCCGGTGCGGCTCGCCAGCAGCCGCCGGAAGGACGACAGCCGTGCCTCACCCGGCGTCCCGGCCGCACCGGAACGGACCCAGTCATCCAGGGCGCAGTCCGGGGCGCCCCAGGTGTGGGTACACCCCCGGGGGCACTCGGCCGCCACGCTCGCGAGGTCCTCGAAGGCCCGCACGAGGTGGTCCGGATCCACGTGGGCCAGCCCGAAGGACCGCACGCCCGGGGTGTCGATGACCCAACCTCCTCCGGGCAGGGCGAGCGCGACCGCCGAGGAAGACGTGTGCCGCCCCCGGCCCGTCATGGCGTTCACCCCTCCGGTGGCACGGAAGGCATCCGGTACGAGGGCGTTGACCAGGGTGGACTTGCCGACACCGGAGTGCCCGATCAGCACCGAGACCCGGCCGGTGAGGCGGGAGCGCAGCTCCTCGAGGCCTTCGATCCTGCCGTCCAGCACGGCGGTCGCCACCGCCGGGACCTCCAGGGCCGCGTACGCCGCGGCGAACGCCGCCGGGTCCGCGAGGTCCGCCTTCGTCAGGCAGAGCAACGCGTCCATCCGGGCGTCGAACGCGGCCACCAGACACCGGTCGACCATCCGGGGGCGCGGCTCCGGATCCGCCAGGGCGGTGACGATGACGAGCTGGTCGGCGTTCGCGACGATCACCCGCTCGACGGCGTCCGTGTCGTCCGCGGATCGCCGCAGGGCTGTGCGCCGCTCATGCACGCGCACCACCCGCGAGAGCGTGTCCCGGTCTCCGGAGACATCTCCCACGACGTCCACCCGGTCGCCCACCACGATTGCCGCCCGGCCGAGCTCGCGCGCCTTCATCGCGATCAGGCCGACACCCTCATCCGTGAGCAGGTGGTAGCGCCCCCGGTCGACGGCCAGCACCATCGCCGCCGTCGCGTCGGCGTGCTCGGGACGCTGCTTCGTCCTGGGTCGGTTCCCTCGAGGGTTCGGACGGATCCGCACGTCCGACTCCCCCCACTCCTGCCGCCTGCCGGTCACCGGCGTGCCTGCCGCCGGCCGGTCACCGGCGTGCCTGCTCCCTGCCGGTCACCGGTGTGCCCGGTCCCCGCCCGGTC
>JAENWO010000578.1 GCA_016649925.1 Actinomycetales bacterium | reverse complement strand
GGTCGCTGAGCAGTGCCCTGGGCGCGGCGCCGAGCCCGGCGGCCGGAGTGTGGTTCGCGGTGAGCGCGATCGCCGCTCTCGTCTCGGTCGGTCTTGCGATCCGTGTCATGTCCGCTTTGGCACGGGCTCCACGTACCCACGGCGGGCGTTGACCGGGCGCAGATTCGGCCGCGTGAGGCTGAGGCTCACAGCGGGTGAAGGAGGCGATGGACGAACTGCCGGGTGCGCTCGTGCTCGGGCTGCCGGAGGAGTTGCGCCGGGGGTCCGTGCTCGACGATCTCGCCCTCGTCGATGAACGCGACGTGGTGGGCGACCTCGCGGGCGAACTGCAGCTCGTGCGTCACCACGACCATCGTCCATCCGTCCTGTGCCAGATCGCGCATGAGGCTCAGGATCTCCCCGACCAGTTCCGGGTCGAGGGCCGAGGTCGGCTCGTCGAAGAGCAACAGCTCGGGTCGCAGCGCGAGGGCGCGGACGATCCCGACTCGCTGCTGCTGCCCGCCGGACAGCGACGACGGATGGCTCGACTCCTTGGCCCCGAGGCCGGCCCTGCCGAGCAGCTCGCGGGCCTCTGCGACCGCGACCGCCCGCGAGCGTCGTTGAACAACGACAGGGCCTTCGATGATGTTCTCAAGGATGGTCTTGTGCGGGAAGAGGTTGTAGTGCTGGAAGACGATCGCGCTCCGGTCACGCAGTCTGTTCAGCTCGGTGCGGCTGGGGCGCGCCGAGAAGTCGACCATCTCCCCGTCAGCCGCCTCGATGCGGCCGGTGTCGGCGGTCTCCAGAACGAGCACTCTCCCGGTGCACAGCGAACGAACGATCCGCGGACGGACCCGCGGCTGAGCGTGTTCGGGCGAGGCAACGGTGAGGGGAACACCCTCAGGGTCGCGAACCTCAACAACGGTCCGCTTCGTGACATGGAGCCCCAGTCGATCTGACTCTCGCCCCGCTCCTGGTCGTGCACGCGATCGGGCGCCTGGGGTGCCTTCTCGGCGGCTGCTGCGTCGGCAGACCGACGACATCGCGATGGGCAGTGTGGTCGTCCGACCGCCGCGTGGGCACTCTCCGAATCCCCGTGCAGCTGATGGAGTCCGCGATGGCCGGAGTGCTTGCACTGGTCAGCGCGCTGCTCCTGCTCCTCGCCCCGTCTCACGTGCCCGGCACCGTGTTCGTCGGCGCGGCGGTCGCGCTTGCGCTCGCCGTGGTGGCCCCATGAAAGCCCTCGCGCGAGCGCGCGGCGATGAGCTTCGCTCGGTGACAGCCGAGAGAACCCACCACGACTGACCGATGGAGGTGAATCATGAGCGACTGCTGCAAGAGCACGACAACCACGACTGGGACGTCCGAGTCCACGACCGAAGAGGCGTCGGCAACCGGCTGCTGCCAGGGCGCCGCGCGCGACTGATCGCGGGCGAACGGGGGCCGGCCCGCGTTGACGACGAGGCGCTCTGACGACTCGCCGCCGATGGCGCGGAGCCGGCTCCCCGAAGCTGTCTCCACGAGCTCGCACGCGGCTTCGCCGTGCACGACGGACCTCCGACACGGCCGAGCGCACCGCGCCCACCGGCCTTGAG
>JAENWO010000499.1 GCA_016649925.1 Actinomycetales bacterium | reverse complement strand
GCTCAAGCCGCGCCCGATGGTGCTGAACCCGCGCCCGATAGTGCTGAACCCGCGCCCGAGCCCGAGCCCGATCCCGAGCCCGCGGAGGGCGCTGAGGCCCGCGCCGCGGAACACAAGGCCGAAGCGGCGCAGGGGACATCGCCGTCGGCCGAGCAGGCCGGGGGAGGGCCGGAGCCCGAACCCACCACCGGCTGGATCGCCGCGGACGGCACCCGCGTGAGCCGCCGGTCCCTGCGGGCGAAGCAGGCTGCCGCGGCGACTCCGGCGCAGACCGCAGCGGCGGCACTTCAGTCCCCCGCCGAACGAACCATCACCGGACGACGACCGGTGGTCCGCGCGCCGGCCTCCGCCCGGGCCACCCGCTCCCTGGACGAGACCGGTGAGCTGACCGCGATCCAGCGGGCCGTCCGCGAGATCAACGCGGCGCCCGACGTCCGACCCGAGGTCCGACCCGAGGTCCCGCCGCCTCGGCCTGCGATCCCCGCGCCGTCGCAGGCCCCTTCGGGAGCGCCCGGCCCGCTGCCGACCCCGTCCACCAGCGGAGACGCGACATCGCCTGCATCGTGGGAGTCCGCCGTCGACCTGCCCGTGGTCACCGCTGACGTGCTGCTCGACGGCGGCCCCCTGCCGACCACGCGCCATTCGCTGCGCGTGGCTGCCCGGGCCTCGAACGAGGAGACCGCCGCCAACAGCGAACCGACGGCGGAGCCCGCGCCCGAGCATGCCGTCGGCGGCGCCGAGGCGTCCGAGCCGCAGGAGGGTGCCACCCTGCAGGAGGGTGCCACCCTGCGGGAGGTGCTGGAGCAGCCGAGCGAGGACATCGTAGACTTCGACCTCCGGCCGAGCTGGGTGAACGTCGCCGACGGCGCGGCAGCCGTCGTCGAGGACGGCTCGACGCCGGCGGACCCCTCCCGAGGCTCGCGTGAGGTGGCCGTGGACGACGGCTTCGACGACAAGGATGACGAGCGGAAGACCCCTCGCTGGCTGTCCGTGCTGCAGGTCCTCGTGCTCGTCCTGGTCGGACTGGTGCTTGGCCTGCTCGTCTGGCAGATGGCCACCGGGAACGTCCTGGGGGACAGCACCGGCCTGGCCGGTCTGTCGCCGTCGGGCCTGATCGTCAGTGCGGGCGGGCTGCCCGCATAGACTGGGCCGATTCACCCACCTGCTCTTGAGGAGAACCGTGCCTGCTGAGGAACGAGCCAAGCACCTCGCGATCGTCGCTGCGCGCGCCGCGGCGGACCGCAAGGCCAAGGAGATCATCGCCCTGGACGTCTCCGAGCGGTTGGTGCTCACCGACGTGTTCCTGGTGACCTCCGGCTCGAACGAGCGCCAGGTCAAGGCCATCGTCGAGGCGATCGAGGACGCCCTGCACGCGGAGGGGGCCAACGCCGTGCGCAAGGAGGGCCAGTCCCAGGCACGCTGGGTGCTGATGGACTTCGGGGACATCGTGGTGCACGTCCAGCACGACGAGGATCGCGAGTTCTACGCCCTCGAGCGCCTGTGGAAGGACTGCCCGGTCATCGAGCTGCCGTCCGACCTCTACGGAGGAGCCGTCGACGGCGCCGAGGACACGCTGGCCGCCGAGGCATGAGCGCGGGGACCGTCCTGTTCTGGCGCCACGGACAGACGGAGTACAACGCCACCGGACGCCTCCAGGGTCAGGTGGACATCGAACTGAACGCGTTAGGCCGGGCTCAGGCGGCGGCGGCCGCGGAGGTGCTCGCCCACGTGCGGCCGACGGCGATCGTCTCCTCCGACCTGTCCCGCGCGTTCGCCACGGCGCAGGAGCTCGGCGCCCGCACCGGCGTCGAGGTGATCACGGACCGGCGGCTGCGCGAACGCAGCTTCGGTGCTTGGGAGGGCCTGACCCACGCCGAGATGGCCGACGGGTGGCCCGAGCCGTTCGCGGCGTGGACCGACGGCGGTCAACCGGAGGGCATCGGCGCTGAGACGCGCCACGAGGTCGGGCGGCGCGTGGCGGAGGTCGTCACCGGCATGGCTGAGGAGCACGGTGAGCGCGACGTCGTCGTGGTCGTGGCGCACGGCGCGGCGATCAGCGCGGGGCTCACCACGTTGCTGGGTCAAGACCCCGAGCACTGGCGCGGTATCACCGGGCTGGGGAACTGCCACTGGTCGGTGCTGCGGGCGAACACCGGGCTCGTCCCCCCGTGGCGGCTCTCCGCTCACAACGTCGGAGCGCCCGACGCCGATTTTCCACCGGTGGGCAGGATCGTCTAGACTCTCTCACGCCCCACGGGGCACACACGGGGCTATGG
>JAENWO010000115.1 GCA_016649925.1 Actinomycetales bacterium | reverse complement strand
TGTCTCCCACCTGGGGCGTGTCTCCCACCTGGGCCGCGTCTCCCACCTGGGCCGCGTCTCCCACCTGGGGCGTGTCTCCCACCTGGGGCGTGTCTCCCACCTGGGGCGAGGCGGCGGACACGGCCGCGGAGACGCCGTCGGACGCGACGTAGCCGATCACCGAGGAGACGGTGGCGGTCTCGTAGCGCAGGTCGGCCTCGTGGGTGGTGTCGCCGATGCGGATGATGCTGACCGGGTCGACGCCCGCGCGTCGGATGCCCTCCACCAGAGCCGCGCCGTGAGCGCGCTCGCTGAGCACTCCGGACAGGTAGCGCATGCCGAGACCGGCGGCCCGGCCGATGAGCACGGAGATGATGGCGCCGACAAGCGTGGAGTCTCCGGTGATGACCGAGACGATGAGGGCGATCCACAGCAGGTTCCACGAGAGGGCGACGACGCGGCGTCGGTCACGGGTGCCGATGGCGCTGAGCAGGGCGGAGAGCGCGGCCACCGTGGGTGTGATCGTGATCACCCACGCGCCGTCGCGCAGTCGCAGGAGCGATTGGGTGAGCTCCGTCGGGGCGAACTCCTGCAGCAACCAGAGCGCGCCGAGGGCCACGAGGAACGCCACCAGGGATGCACCGAGCGCCTCGCCGATGGCGCGGACGTTGCGTTTCAGGAGCCGCTCGACGATCACGATGATCGGGAGGATCAGGGTGAGCAGGCCCTCGATGATATTGATCGGGACGAGCAGGATCCCCCGCACGGTCTGGGCGAACACCGACTGGACGTCCTCGGTCACGCCCATCGTGGTGCCGTGGGCGTAGACCGAGAGCACGAGCACGACGGCGATGCCGAGGAGGGAGAGCAGCATCATCACGAGGTCGCCCGGGCGGCGCACGCGGGTGGCCGGGATGTCCAGGATCCGTACCTCGCGCTCCGGACCTGTCGCGGGGACCGGTGGAGCAGAAGGCGTCTCGGACATGGCTCCGATAGTAAGTGCAGGCTTCGGCGTCGCCGTCCCGTCGGCCCGCGCGCCGAGGCCCCGCTCTGCTACCCGGCGCCGAGAACTGCGAGCAGCGACGTCGGCAGCAGGGCGTACCCGACGAAGGAGACGACGTCGAGGAGGGCATGGGCGAGTACGAGCGGCATGACGCGGCGTCGCCCCCAGCGTGTCGTGTAGAACCACCCGAACACCAGGCCCATCAGGAAGTTCCCGACGAATGGCCCGTAGCCCTGATACAGGTGGTACGAACCGCGGATCAGGGCGGAGACGACGATGATCGCCCACGTGCGCCACCGCAGCTCCCGGAGCCGCTCGAAGAGGTAGCCGACCACGAGGACCTCCTCCAGCAGGCCGTTCTTGAGGGCGGCGAGGAGCAGGACCGGGATGGTCCACCAGTAATCGTTCAGCGCGGAGGCCTGCACCTGGACGGTGATGCCCAGGGCCCGCCCGAGGGCGTACAGCCCCAGCCCGGGAATGCCGATCGCGGCACCGAGGGCGAGCCCCCAACCCAGGTCCGGAAGTGGCCGGCGCAGGTCCAGGCCGATCCTACGCAGAGCGCTGCGACCGTGGGAGCCGAGGAGGTACAGCGCGAGCAGCACCGGGACGATCGCGAACGCGAGCGAGAGGACCTGGTAGAGCAGGTCCCAGTAGGGCCGGACCGACTGGGACGGGTTCAGCGCCGCGGTCTGCTCGCCGAGGGGTCCACGGGTGAGCCGATCGAGGATGTTCACGAACGCGTATACGCCGGACCGCCCCAGGGAGAGCCCCATCACGATCCAGATCTCGGCTGTCAGGCGTCGTGAGATCGCCGCAGCCGACGGAGCGGGCGCACGGCCGTCCACGCGCCCGGACGCGATCGTCCCGGGCTCACGTAGCGCGTCCGGTCCCGCTGGAGCCTCGGTCTTGCTCCCGACGGCGGTGCCGGGCTCGGGCGCGTCGGCTCGCTGGGTCATAGGGCGGTTATAGCGCATGCACCTGACCCGGGCGCGCTGCGCCGGCTACTTCCGGTGGCCCCGGCTCCTTCCGGTGGCCCCGGCGGACCGGACGCCCTGTCGACCCCCTGGCCACCGGTCCGTCGCCGGCCCCGCGTCAACTAAGGTTGACGCGGGGCCGGCGTCAATCTAAATTGACATCATGACGAAGGACGAGGAGGGCTCCATGCGTGCACTCGCACAGGCGGCAGATGACGACGGCGACATCGTCGCCTCGCTCGACGCTCTGGTCCGCCTGCGTCGGGAGGCCGACCGGCGGGAGGCGATCCTCGTCCGTCGGGCTCGGGCGCAGGGGCTGACCTGGGCCGAGATCGCATTCCTGCTGGGCGTCTCCCGGCAGGCGGTTCACAAGAAGTACGGCGGCTCCCGGTTCGAGCGGCGCGGCTGAACTGCTGCAGTCCGTGCGGCAACCGACCGGCCGTTGTCGGGCCTCCCGGTCGGAGACGAGTCCGAACCACGGCCACCTCGCTCGCGCTCGGGGCGTCTCGAGGTGAATGAGGGCGCATTCGTCCTGGATCCAGCGACCACACAGCGTTGATCAGCAGCGGTTCGGCCATGGTCAGCCATTGGTCAGCCGTGGTCAGGAGGCTTGCCTTCAGGGTGGAGCGACCGCTCGAGAGCCTCCGGGGCGGACGGACCGACGCCGGAGCGCAGGAGCGCGAGGAAACGCCCGTCGAGCTCCTCGCCCTCCGCCTTGGACCGCAGGTAGTCGGCTTCGGTCCAGTCCGCTGTGCGCTCGCGGGCGTCCGCGAAGTGCTCCCGCACGCCCTCTCCGTGGCGGCCGACGAGTTCGCTCTCGAGCGCCGTCGTCCGCTCCTTCAAACCTTCGAACAGTTCTGCTGCGGTCATCGTTCCTCGTCCTTCCAGCTGTGCGATGGTCCGGGTGACGGTCACGGCGAGGTGGCCCAGACGCTCCTGCTCCAGCCGAAGGGCGTGTTCGTGCTCGCGCAGTGCCTCCACCTGGTTCAGGTGGCCGTCGAGCACCCGGCCGATCGTGCCCAGGTCGACGCCCAGCTCGCGCAGCAGCAGGATCTGTTGCAGTCTCAGCAGCTGCTCCCGCGCGTAGAACCTCCGGCCGTTCGACCCGACGTACGCCGGCCTCAGCAGGCCGATCGCGTCATAGTGGCGCAAGGTCCGCGAGGTCACCGGCGCCATCCGCGCGACCTCGACGATCGACCACGCCATCGCGTCACCCTTTCTCCCCGGCCGGATGTCTTCCAGCCATAGGACAACGTACGTCTTGACGCTACGTCAATATCAAGTCCGTGGTGAGGAGACATCGACGAACCGGCCCTCCGCCGTCGGGCGCTGTCTCCTGAGAAGCCAGGACGGGCTCCGCCGTCGGGCGTAGGTCCCGGTGAGACACGTACCTGGGCGTACTGGCTGCGCCGCGCAGATGCCGGACTGGGCCCCGATCACCTCGAGCAGCTCGCCGCCGAGCCGATCACGTCGACGTCGGATCCCTTCAAGCGCACGTGTCGGCGGTTCAAGATCGTCACGCACTGACCGCAGACCACCGCCCCGACGTGCCCTGGCGGACCTAAGAGAGTGCCCGCTTCTGAATACGAAGCGGAGTTCGCAGTTCTCAGGTGCCCGGGGCTATCTCGGCGAGGAGCGTCTTGACGTGCGCGTCGATCTCATCGCGGATGCGGCGGGCCTCCTGCGGTGAGGCATCGGCCGGGTCGGTCAGGGCCCAGTCCTCATATCGCTTGCCTGGGTAGATCGGGCAGGCGTCCCCGCAGCCCATGGTGATGACGACGTCCGCGGCGCGCACCACGTCGTCGGTCAGCGGTTTGGGGAACTCCCGGCTCAGGTCCAGGCCGAGCTCGGTCATCACCTCGAGCACGGCGGGGTGGATCTGTTCGATCGGCGAAGAGCCGGCCGAGCGGACGTGGACGCGTCCGGCCGCGTGGTGGTCGAGCAGCGCGGCGGCGATCTGGGATCGGCCGGCGTTCTGCACGCACACGAACAGCACCTCGGGCACGTCGTGGGGGTGCAGGCCCTTGGACTGAGCCAGCGCGGTGAGCCGGTCGGTGGCGAACCTGTCGGTCAGGGCTGGCAGGTGGGAGGTGACCTTCGCCGTGCGCGCCAGGGCGGCGTAGGACTCGAAGACGTAACGCTCGATCGTCTCGGCGGTGAAGGTGCCCGCGAACCGCGCGGTCAGCTCCTCGGTGATGGTGTGCAGCACATGCTCAGGACTGAGCAGGCCGGGCATGCCCTTGTCGTTCATGATTCCTCCGGTGGTGGCCGTCACGGGATCAGTGATGCTCGGCGAGCTGGTCGAGGAAGGCCTTCTTCGGGCGGGCGCTGGGCGAGGTAGCGCTCGGCGTCCAGCGCGGCGGAGCACCCCGTGTTGTCATGGACGTCTCGCTCACCCCTTAGACCCTCGCGGGCAGGAGGCTGGCGATGAGCTCCTCAACACGGACCTTGATGTCGTCACGGATGGGTCGCACGGACTCCACACCCTTGCCGGCCGGGTCCTCGAGCTCCCAGTCCTCGTACCGCTTGCCGGGGAAGATCGGGCACGCGTCTCCGCAGCCCATGGTGATGACGACGTCGGAGTCCTGGACGGCCTCGGTGGTCAGGACCTTCGGCTGCTCGGCGGCGATGTCGATGCCGACCTCGGCCATCGCTTCCACGGCGGCCGGGTTGACCGCCTCGGCGGGCGCAGAGCCGGCCGAGCGCACCTCGATCGCACCCTCAGACAGGTGGGCCAGCCAGGCGGCGGCCATCTGGGAGCGACCTGCGTTGTGGACGCAGACAAACATGACGCTGGGGCGGTCGGACATCAATTCTTCTCCTTCGGTGGCGTCCGCCCGGGCGGGGCGGGCAGTTCGTGGGGTGAGCGGGTCGTTGGTGGACTCTCAGGCGCTCGAGGTGACGAGTGGCGCGAGGTGCTCCACGCGCCGGGCGAGCTCTTCGAGGGCCCGGTCGAAGGCCTCGGGGGTGCCGATGCCGACGGGGTCGGGGACCGACCAGTGGATGTCGGCCTCGATACCCGGCTCCTCATGTGCACGGTCGCAGACGGTGACGACGAGGTCGTCGACGGCGCGGACCTCCGCGATCCGCCGCGGCTGCAGCTGCTGCAGCGGCAGGTGGTGGCGGGCGGCAGCCGTGATCGCGCCCGGGGCCATCCGCTCGGCCGGGTGGGTGCCGGCGGATGCGGCGGGGACCGTGCTGGCTCGGTGCCACAGCGCGGCCGCGAGGTGGGAACGTGCGGAGTTGGCGGTGCACACGAACAGCACCCGTGGCGCCGGGCGCGGGCCGCCAGGGGCGAGGGAGTCGAGGGCTCCGGGGACGAGCCGCAGGTAGGTGCGGCGCCGGTCCCCCTCGGAGCGCGCGCGCACCGCGATGCCCTCGCGCTCGAGGACCTTGAGGTGATGGGCCAGCAGATTCGACGGCATCGACAACATCCCGGCCAGCTCCGAGGGCGCAGCGTCGCCCAGCAGGAGGGTGTCGACGATCCGCAGCCGCGCCGGGTCGGCCAGGGCAGCGTGCAGCGCCGCACGGCACCTCAGCTCGGCACTTCGCTCAGTGAGCATTGCCTCAATAATGCCTGAGTAATAGTCCTTTGGTCAAGCGGAGAAGTCGGCGCCCAACCGGTCGGTGCGGGACAGCGGGTGGCGCCAGCTCTCGGCGTACTGGCTGGTCGGGGGATTGACCATCGCGACCACGTGCACGGGCTCAGCGGGTGAGCGCATCGGGACCCTCCAGGACTCCCAGGGCGGCGCTTGCCGCCAGCACGGTTCCGCACGCCCCGAGCACCACGGCGGCCAGCACCCAGTCCGCGCCCTGCACCACCGCCGGGCGCCAGGTGGTGCGCGGGTCGAGGCCCAGGCCGCGGGACTCCAGGGCCTGCGCCATCCGTTCCCCCTTGCGCACCGAGACCACCAGCAGCGTGAAGACCACGCCGGCCAGGTGCCGCGGCCCGCGCGGTAGTCGGCCGTCCTTGCGCAGCGGGGCGCGCACGGCGTGGGCCTGCTGGATGGTGCTCCACTCCCGGGGCATCTCCTGCAGCATGCGGTACCCGGCCAGGACCGCGTAGGTGACCCGGGCGCTGAGGCGGGCGTTCTGGTGGAGGCTGGTCATCAGCGCGACCCCGTCGGTGGACAGCAGGAAGCCGATCGCCAGGATCCCGGTCAGCAGGGTGCGCGCGGCCAGCGCCGCCCCCACGCTGATGCCCTCTGCGGTCACCCGCAGCACCCCCGCCTGCCAGAGCGCCTCCCCGGGCCGGCTGAGCACGTTCACCAGGAACACCCCGACGGCGAAGGCGGCGAAAGGCACGTGCGCGAGCAGCAGGGCACGTGGCGCCACGCGCGTGGTGGCGAGCACGCCCACCAGGGCGAGCAGGTACAGCACCGCCGGGGTGAGCGGGTCGAGGACGAACATGACCACCACTGAGACCACGAAGATCAGCGCCAGCTTGATCGTGGGGTTGCGCCGGCTCAGGGCGGAGTCGAGGACCGTCCGGGAAACGAACGTGGTGGTCATCAGCGCACTCCCGCGGCGACCGGCGGGATCGACGACCGCGGCACCGCCGCGTCCAGCTCCATCAGTACGCCCCTGGCGGCGGGAGAAGAGGGGAAGCGCTGCAGCAGCCACGCCACCAGCGGCGGCAGGGTGATCCCTGCCTGGGTGAGCACGCCGTGGTCGCGCAGCACCTCCACGGTGGGCCCGTCGGCGATGACACCACCGCCGGCAAGGATGACGGCGCGGTCGGCGAGCGTGAGCACCGTGCGGATGTCGTGACTGGAGAAGACGATCGCGCGCCCCTCGCCGGCCGCCTGGCGCAGCGCGGCCATGGTCGCGATGGCGTCGCGGCGGTCCAGGCCCAGGGTGGGCTCGTCGGACAGGAGGCAGGGGCGGTTGTGGGCCAGCATGGCGGCGAGGCTGAGGCGGCGCTTCTCCCCGCCGGAGAGCCGGAAAGGGTTCTGGCTCGCGAGGTGCTCCAGGCGGTGCGTGCGCAGCCGATGGGCCACGATCTGCGCGCTGGTCTCGTCCGCGCCCAGGCCGTGCCCGACCTCCTCGGCCACGGTGTGGGCGACGAACTGGTGCTCGGGGTTCTGGAAGATCATGCCCGGACGTACTCCCTCGACCGTACCGGCCGCTGGCGGTAACAGGCCGGCGAGCGTCAGGAGGAGGGAGGTCTTGCCGACGCCGTTGGCCCCCAGCAGCGCCACGATCTCGCCGCGGTGGACCTCAAGCTCGATGCCGGTGAGCAGAGCGGGCATCTCCCCGGGGTTCTCACCCCACCGGCGCTTGGGCGAGGTGCGTTCGTCGCGCCGTCGTACCGCCAGGGAGCGGGCTGAGAGCACGACGGCCCAAGCGGCACCGGTGGGATCGGCACCAGCGCGGGCGGCGGGCGCGGGGCGGTCGGCTCTGTCCGTCTGCCCGGCTGCGGTGTCATTGGCCTGTTGGGCCAGCGCCTCCAGCAGCGCGGTGTTGGTC
>JAENWO010000529.1 GCA_016649925.1 Actinomycetales bacterium | reverse complement strand
GTGCGGGGCCTGGGGCCAGTCGCAGTCCGTCGGCTGGTACTGACCCCGTCTGACGCCGTCTGACGCCGAACGCGGACTTCCGCGGCTGATCCACCGGATAAGTCGCGAAAGTCCGCGTTCGGGCGGGGCAGGACGGGACGGGACGGGACGGGACGGGACGGGACAGGACGGGGCAGGGTCGGATCGCGGGCCGTTCGACGTGCGAAGTAGCACATGGGTGACGGATCGCACAACGACACGCCGTAGTCCATATGGTAACGATTGGGTTACAGTCGTCGAGGCCCACCGGCCGTTCGCGCTCCGGCGCACCCCTTCATCGTGGGACTCACCCGGTCCCGCACGACCGTAGGACGTCTGTGAACCTGTTCTCCAAGAAGCACCCCTCGACCCCCACGCCTTCGGGCGATGCCGCGGCAAGCGAGGCCTCGACGAGCGCCCCATCGTTCGACGACGTCGCCCACGGCTATGCCACGAGCGAGATCCCGGACGCTCCGCGGCCCATCGACCTCGGCGTCGAGGAGACTGCAGCCACTGAGTCCGAAGCGACTGAGGCCGCTCCCAAACACTCCGCGGCGACCGGCTCCGCAGCCGAAGCCGACATGGCCATGGACGACCTCGCCACCGACGACGCCACAGCCGGTCCCGTCGCGCCGACGGCCGTCGAGGACGATGTCGAGGACGAGGCGCCCACGACCGGGCGTCGCCCGCACCGGGTGACGTTCGGCGTCGCTGCCGCGCTCGCCCTGGTCCTCGGTGGCGGAGCCGCTGCCGCGGTGACCGCCCACAAGACCGTCGAGGTGGACGTCAACGGCACCACGCAGATTGTGACGACGTTCTCCGGTGACGTCGAGGGACTTCTGGCTGAGCAGGCCATCACGGTCGGCCAGCACGACCTCGTCGTGCCGGCCGCCGACGAGGCGCTCACCGAGGGCGCCGACGTCGTCGTACGCACCGCCCAGCAGGTGAGTTTCGCCGTCGACGGCCGCACGTCGCGGTTCTGGACCACGGCGACCACGGCCGGTGAGGCCGTGGCCGATCTGGCCGGCGCCGGGCGCGACATCTCCCTGACCGCGTCCCGGTCCTCCGACGGCCGCGTCCAGCTCGAGTTGCCGCTCGTCACCGACGGCCCCGTCGTGCTCGGCGTCGACGGCGAGCTCCGCACCGTGGAGGTCGCCGGCGAGGCGGACCTCGAGCAGTCCCTGGCTCAGGCTCGCGTCGAGCTCGGCGCCATGGATACGGTGTCCGTCGCCGCCCGCGAGGACGGCACGCCGGTCGTCACCATCACCCGCATCGGCCTGGAGCAGACCTCCCGGACCGAGGCGATCGAGCAGACCGCCAGCCAGCGCGAGAGTGATGACCTGTACGTGGGTCAGTCGCGCGTCGTGCAGGAGGGCGCCGACGGCGTCCGCACCTACGTCTCCTCCAACCGGGTCGTCGACGGCGCCGTGGTCGCCAGCAAGCTGGTCCGCGTCGACGTCACCACCGAGCCGGTGGAGCGGATCGTCGAGTTCGGCACCGCCGCGCGCCCCGCACCCGTGGTCGCGCCGTCGACCTCGTCCTCCAGCGCAGGTGACTCCAGCGGCTCCTCCGGCGCCGTCAGCGGCGACGTGTGGGCCCGACTCGCCCAGTGCGAGTCCGGCGGGGACCCCACGGCTGTCAGCGCCAGCGGCACCTACCACGGCCTGTACCAGTTCTCCGTCGGCACGTGGCAGTCGGTGGGCGGTTCGGGGCTGCCCTCGCAGGCGAGTGCCGCGGAGCAGACCCAGCGTGCCCAGACCCTGCAGGCCCGTTCGGGCTGGGGCCAGTGGCCCTCCTGCGCCAGGCAGCTCGGACTGCTCTGACCCGGTCGCACCATGGACGGGCCGCGTTCCTCCTCGTCGGGAGGGGTGCGGCCCGTCGGCGTCCCACTTTCTCTCAGGACGCGGCCCGCACGCGTCCGAGGAAGACGTGCGGGGGGTGCCGGGCGCGGGGGGTGCGGGGGTG
>JAENWO010000201.1 GCA_016649925.1 Actinomycetales bacterium | reverse complement strand
GCACGGGGACGGCCCGGAAGAACTCGATGAACGCCGTCGCCGGCCAGCGCACGAGCCGGACCTTCGAGAGCCTGCCGATGGCGAGGAGCAGCCCGAGGGGGAGCGCGGATCGCCCCGGACCCGGCCGCCGCGAGACAACTCGCGAGGACGATGTCCACGGGGTTGTTGACGTCTGCTGGATGGTCACGATGCCTCCGGTACGTACGCCGGTTCTCGGAAGGCTACACAAGCGGTACCGATCCGCGCCCCAGCGGTTCTCACGGGGCGAGACGCGGGTAGCGTCAGGCGCATGCACCTGCTCGTGAAGGATGTCGTCTCCCTGCTCGAGGACAGGTACCCGCCGGCCGGCGCCGAGCCGTGGGACGCCGTCGGGCTGGTCGCCGGGGACCCCGAGCAGGAGGTGCGCTCGGTGCTGTTCGCGATCGACCCGGTGAGCGACGTCGTGGCCGAGGCCGTCGAGGCGGGCGTCGACCTGCTCGTCACCCATCACCCTCTCTTCCTGCACGGGGTCACCTCCGTGGCGGCGACGACGCCGAAGGGACGCGTGGTGCACGATCTGGTGCGCGCGGGCATCGCGCTCTACGTGGCGCACACGAGCGCCGATTCGGCCGCGGGCGGCGTCAACGACGCGCTCGCGGGGGCTCTGGGCCTGACGGGGACGCGGCCGCTCGTCCCGGCAGACCGCGAACCGCTCGATGTGATCACGACGTTCGTGCCCGAGCCGGACGCGGACGCGGTGGTCGATGCGCTCGCTGCTGCCGGTGCCGGCGCCGTCGGGAACTACGAACGGTGCGTCTGGTCGGTCGCCGGCACGGGGGAGTTCACTGCCGGGCTTGAGGCTCGGCCGACGATCGGTTCGGTCGGCACGCCGGAGCGGCTCGAGGAGCGACGGGTCGAGATGGTGCTGCGCAGGTCCCGCCGGGCGGCCGTCGTCGCGGCGCTTCGAGCGGCCCACCCGTACGAGGAGCCGGCGTTCTCCGTCGTCGAGATGGCCGCCCTTGCTGCTGATACCGGGACCGGTCGCGTGGGCACGCTGGCCGAGGCGATGACCCTGGAGGTGTTCGCACGTCGGGTCGCGACTGTTCTGCCCGCCACGGCTCAGGGGATCCGGGTGGCCGGCGACCTGACGGCGACGGTGCGCACCGTGGCGGTCTGCGGCGGCAGTGGTGACGCCTACCTCGAGGACGCCCGGCGGGCCGGCGCGGACGTCTATGTCACGGCCGACCTGCGCCACCACCGGGCGAGTGAGGCGCGCAGCGAGGACGGCGCGCCGTTCCTCATCGACGCGGCGCACTGGGCGAGCGAGTGGGTGTGGCTTCCGGTGGCTGCACGGGTCCTTGAGGGCGACGCCGCCCGAGCGGGCGCCGTCCTGTGGACGCGGGTGAGCTCGCTCGTCACCGACCCCTGGACCATTAGGCTGGGCGGACCTGACCAGGGAGGAACCCCGTGACCACTGCGCCCGTCGCCGACCAGCTCCGGCTGCTGGAGGTCCAGGCCCACGACACCCGCCTGGCCCAGCTCGCCCACCGACGCAGGAAGCACCCCACCCTTGCCACGCTCGAGGAGTTCGCGGCTCGCTCGGCCGACCTCGAACGGGCCCGCATGGAGACCGGGGTGGTGGTCTCCGACACCCGCCGTGAGCTCGCGAAGGCGGAGACCGACGTCGAGCAGGTCAGCGCGCGAGCCGAGCGGGACCGCAACCGCCTGGAGACGGGGGCCGGCTCCGCCAAGGACCTGCAGGCGCTCACGCACGAGCTGGAGTCCCTGGGCCGCCGGCAGTCGGCGCTCGAGGAGATCGAGCTCGAGGTGATGGAGCGGCTGGAGACGGCCGAGGGCGAGATCGCCGCGATCACGTCCCAGCGGCAGGCACTCGAGGCGGACGCCGCCAAGCTTGAGGAGCAGCGCGATGCGGCCTTCGCCGAGATCGACGCCGAGGTCGCCGCCGTCACCGAGAAGCGACGCGCGGCCGCCGAGGGCATCGACGCCGCGCTGCTCGCCCTGTACGAGCGGGTGCGCAACCAGACGGGCGGCCTTGCAGCGGTCGCGCTGCGCGGTGAAGCGACCGAGGGCATCCAGGTATCGCTGAGCCTCACCGAGCGGGCCGCGATCCGGGACACCCCGCCCGAGGAAGTCATCCGCTCGGAGGACGGTTACCTGCTCATCCGGGTGCCCTGAATGGTCCGATTCGTCGTCGAGACCGACGGCGGCTCGCGCGGCAACCCCGGGCCGGCCGGCTACGGCGTGGTCATCCGGGACGCCTCCGGTGGGGTTGTCGCCGAGCGCGGGGAGTACCTGGGCACCACCACGAACAACGTGGCCGAGTACTCCGGCCTCGTCGCGGGACTGCAGGCGGTGGCCGCGCTGGACCCCGACGCCGAGGTGGAGGTCCGGATGGACTCCCGCCTCGTCGTCGAGCAGATGTCTGGACGGTGGAGGATCAAGCACGGGGAGATGCAGCGGCTCGCGCGCACCGCGGCCGCGGCGCTCCCGCCGGAGCGGGTCAGCTACACCTGGATACCGCGGGCGGAGAACGCCGCAGCGGACCGGATTGCGAACGAGGCGATGGACACCGGGCGCCTGATCTCCAGGGACTACACCGCGGACGACGGCGTTCCCGACGGCGCTCCCGACGTTGCCTCTGGCTCCGCCACCTCGGATCCGGCGCCCGGCCCGGACGCCGGGGCGCCGCCGTCGGGCACCGGGGACGGCCAACCGGTCACGGTGGTGCTCGTCCGGCACGGTGAGACGCCGCTGACCATCACGGAGGCGTACTCCGGCTCCGGCGGGCCCGGGCCGTCGCTGACCGCGCGTGGCCGCGTGCAGGCCGCGCAGGCCGCGCACCTGGTGCACCGCATCGGTCGCGAGGTGCTGCCGGACCTGCCCCGACCGAGCGCGCTCGTCGCCTCACCGATGGTGCGGGCGCAGGAAACGGCCCAGGCCGTGGGGCGCCGGCTCGGCCTGCCCATCGTGACGGACGAGCGGGCGAAGGAGGGCAACTTCGGGCTGTGGGAGGGCCTCACCGACGACGAGATCGAGGAACGCTGGCCAGGTGCCCTGGACGTCTGGCACACGACGGGCACCAGTGCTCCACCCGACGGTGAGTCGATCGCCGCGGTCGGGGAGCGCACCGGTGAGCTGCTGCAGGACCTGCTCGGCCGGTACGCCGGCCGCACCGTGGTGGTCGTGGCCCATGCGGTCACGATCCGTTCGGTCATCGGTCAGTGCATGTTGGCGCCGCCCGGGGCGTGGTGGCGGCTGCGGCTGCCCGCGGCCTCGGTGAGCCTGATCCAGCTCTACCCCGACGGGATGGCCAAGGTGCACGGCGCGGGCTGGCTCACTGAACGCTGAGGGCTCACCCGGTGCCGTTGGCCCGGTGCCGTTCACCCGGTGCCGTTGGCCCGGTGCCGTTCACCCGGTGCCGTTCACCCACGGCGGCGCCCGCCCGCTGCGGGAGCACCCGCCGGGCGCAACGCCCTCGGTCCGTCGCGAGCGAACCCGTCCGTCGCGAGCGAACCCGTCCGTCGCGAGCGGCCCCGTCCGTCGCGACGGAACTCCACGGCAGCGATAGGACCCGCTCCAAGGTGTGCTTTCGCGGCCAACGTGTGCCCTCGCGGCCAACGTGTCCCTTGGTAGGGTCCATCCGGCCGGGGACCGCACCGGTCAGGCCAGGACGAGCTCGAGCGTGGCCGCTGCGTCACCACGCGGTGGGACGAGCGTGGCCTCACGCAGCACGGAGCCGACCAGCTCGCGTGCGGCCCTCAGCACCTGGCCGGAGGTGCGCGGGGGCGCCCCCGGCCGGGTCAGCAGGTGATGGGTGAGCACACCCCGGGTGTGCTTGGCGTGGTGCGAGACGACGGTGCGGACGCCGTCGTCCTCCTGCACCACCCGGACGGACAGCCAGGCCGTGCCCGACGGCGGACGCCACGCCGGGACGTACGCCCCGGAACGGCAGTCCACCACCACGCCCCAGTCGTCCTTCAGGGCCTCGTCCAAGGGGCCGGCCCAGTGCCGGGCGAGTGACGGCAGACCGGGAAGGCGGGCGCCCATCGGCAACCGGTAGGCCGGGATCCGGTCGGCCGGGGAGACCACGCCCCACAGGGCCGAGATGATCCGCACGCTCCGGTTGGCCCGCCGTCGGGCCGTTCCGGTGAGCAGGTCCAGTCCGGCCGCCGCGAACAGGACGCCGGTGTAGACCCTGGTCGCCGGCGCCGTGGGCTCGGTGCGCAGCCGGGTGTTGCGTGCGAGCTCCGTGGCGAGGGAATCCCCGACGCCGAGCACTGCTGCGGCCTCAGGCTGTGAGCTCAGGGCGAGGAGCGCCTCGAGCACCTCCTCGCGCTGCGGGGTGAGCTCGGGGTGGCTGAGCGAGCCGAGGTCGATCGGCCGTCCCGAGCGCGCGGGCGTCTTGCCCTCCGACGGGGGCAGAAGGATGAGCACCGGGCCAGCGTACGGTCTGGGTCGGTGCGCCCGGCTAGACTGTTCTATGGATGAGTCGGCCAGGCGGCCGCGTCGCGGAGCGATCCGCGCCGAGGAACGTCCGGGCTCCATAGGGCGGGGTGGTGGGTAACGCCCACCCGGGGTGACCCGCGGGAAAGTGCCACAGAAAACAGACCGCCGCACCGGTTCGCAGGTGAGGTAAGGGTGAAACGGTGGTGTAAGAGACCACCAGCACACCGGGTGACCGGTGTGGCTAGGCAAACCCCACCCGGAGCAAGGCCAGACAGGAAGCGCTCGAGGGCTGCCCGCCCGAGCTTCCGGGTAGGCCGCTGGAGGCGTGCGGCAACGTACGTCGTAGATGGATGGCCGCCACCGAGGCGCTCGCGCCCCGGGACAGAACCCGGCGTATCGGCCGACTCATCCGCCCTTAGGGCCCTGACCTGCGGCGACGCTGGATTCGGCCACCCCCAGTCCGCGGGGAGTCCGCAGCAGGTGCAGGCACGAGTACGGAGTCGACCGCCTCCCGAGTGCGGTCGTCGAGGCGCGCGCCGCCTACGGGCACTGCGAACGGTTGCAGTGGGCGGACGACCGCTGGGTCATCGCACCCGGCGAGGCCCCTGAACCCGCGTCGTCGACCTGGCCCGGCACGGACCTGGCGACCGCCGCTGGGTGGCGCACCTGGACGACGAGCACGGAGGAGTGAGGCGAGCATGGACTGGTCGGACTACCTCAACCCGTTCACCGCCCTGGGCAACGCCGCCGCCAGCGTCGTCGTCGACGGGTGGACCGCCGCGATGCTGGGGATCTGGAACGCCGGGTT
>JAENWO010000474.1 GCA_016649925.1 Actinomycetales bacterium | reverse complement strand
GTCGTGCTCCTGGGGGCCTGCACCGCCGGGCCCGAGAGCGCGGCGCCGCCTGACCGTCCCTCTCCGTCGCCTTCGTCACCAAGAGCATCACCGTCACCGTCACCGTCACCGTCGACCGGCGATCCTTCCCATCAGCCGGGCGTCAGGGCCGCTGCGCGCGCCGCAGGAGCCAACGAGCTCGGGGTCGTTCCGGTGCTCATGTACCACCGCATCCTCAAGCGGCCACGGAGCGACTACGACACCACCCCGGAGGCGTTCCTGGACGAGATGAGGACGCTGTATCGCTCCGGCTATCGGCCGATCACTGCAGCCGATCTCGCCTCGGGAGAAGTCGATCTGCCCGCGGGGACCTCTCCGGTCGTGCTGACGTTCGACGACTCGTCACGCGAGCAGCTCTGGTACACGAAGCGTGGTCGGATCTCACCGAGGAGTGCGATCGGGATGCTGCTCGCGTTCTCGAAGACCCATCCCGGCTTCGCTCCCGTGGCGACGATGTACGTGAACCGGTCGCCGTTCGGGTTCTCCGATCCTTCGGACGTGCTCGGCGATCTCTACGAACGCGGCTTCGAGCTCGGCAACCACACCGCCGACCACCTCGATCTCTCGGACCTGGCCCCCGCGAAAGCCGAGGCTCAGCTGCGCGCGGGGGCCCGGGTCATCACCCGCGTGGTGCCGGGTCTGGAGGTCCGGACGGTCGCGCTGCCGTACGGGCGCCGGCCGAAGCGGCACTCGCTGGCGTGGAGGGGCAGGGGCTATTCGCACGAAGGGGTGTTCCTCGTCGGCTCCGAGCCGGCCCCGTCGCCGTACTCGTCGTCCTTCGATCCCCACGGGATCCCGCGGATCAGGACGGGGGCGGGGGCCTACGGAGCGAGGTTCTGGCTCCGGGTCATCGGGGAGGACCCGGCGCGCCGCTTCGTCTCCGACGGCGACCCCGCGGTGGTGTCCTTCCCGAAGCGACTCGTGGGCCTGGTCCGGAAGGGTCTGGACGTGACCTTGAACCCTTATTGAGTCGGGATGCGAACGTATGCAGGTGTTGGTATGCTGGCACGAGATTGTCTCGCTAGATCGTCTCGCGAGAAGGAGGGAGATGGCGGGCATGGCCGGCGCGAGGGATCGGCGCTCGGCGTCGCAGAGCTCCGCCCCCACCGAGTCCCCCTCACGCTCCGGCAAGTCGGTCACCATGCGCGACGTCGCGCTGGCGACCGGGCTGTCCCAGAGCACCGTCTCCCGTGTCCTGAACCGCGCCCCGACCGTCGTGCCCATCGCCGAGAAGACGCGCGAGCGCGTCATCGAGACCGCCGAACGGCTCGGCTACCGACCGAACCCGCTCGCCCGAGGCCTTCGCGGGGCGAGCACGATGCTACTCGGCGTCATCGTTCGCGACATCATCGACCCGTTCTTCGCGATCGCGATCGAGGCCGTCACGGTCGAAGCGAGTCGCCGCGGCTACAACGTGGTGCTGGGCCATGCCCATGCGCGGGCCGACGAGGCCATCGCGCTGTGGGGCGTCCTCGAGGCCCGTCACTGCGACGCCATCGTCCTGCTCGGCGACATGCGAGACCAGCCCCGGCTGATCGAGGATCTCGCGAGCGCACGCGCTCCCGTGGTCGCGCTCTGGCAAGGTTCGCAACCCGCCGATATCCCGTCGGTGAGCGTCGATAACCGTGGGGGGATCCGGGCGGTACTCGACCATCTCACGGGCCTCGGCCATCGCCGGATCGCGCTCATAGGCGGGCGGCAGCTCGGGGACACCCGGGAGCGCGAGGAGGCGTTCGTCGAGTACCTGGCGGACGCGTCCGATCCGCTCCGCGACGGATACGTGCAGGAGGGGCCGAACGAGTTCGAGGCGGGCGCCGAGACGCTGAACCGCCTGCTCGACCTCCCGGAGCCCCCCACTGCCGTGGTGGCCTCGACCGACGTCCTCGCGATGGGCGCGCTGCATGCGGCCCACGAGCGCGGGGTGTGGGTGCCCGATCGGCTCTCGATCACGGGCTTCGACGACATCGCGGTGGCGGCGTACAGCATCCCGTCACTGACGACGGTACGGATGCCGGTGCGTGAGATGGTCGAGCAGGCCGTGGAGATGGTGCTGGGCGGTCCGGAGCTCGACGCCGGCAGGCCGCCTCCGGTGCTGCAGGCGTCCCTCGTCGTGCGGGCGTCCACGGGGCGGATCCGGATCGACTGAGAACGACAGGAGGCGGAAACCTCATGGCGAGCACTTGCACGGTCGGGATCGACTTCGGCACTGAGTCAGGGCGGGCCGTCCTCGTCGACGTGGCGACGGGGAACGAGCTCGCGACGGCCGTCTACGCATACGAGAACGGCGTCATCGACGAGCGCCTGCCGGCCCCCGACGACGACGTTCATCTCGGGCCCGACTGGGCCCTGCAGGACCCGGAGGACTACCTGCGAACGTTCCAGGTAGCGGTGCCGTCGGTGCTGGCGCAGTCCGGCGTGGACCCCTCGGACGTGATCGGCATCGGCATCGACTTCACCGCATGCACGATGCTCCCCACCACGGCCG
>JAENWO010000157.1 GCA_016649925.1 Actinomycetales bacterium | reverse complement strand
TCCGCGATCATCTCCGCCAACGGCCTCAACGCCCGGGCCCTGATCCGGATCGGCCAGGTCCTCACGATCCCGGGTGCGAGCACCGCCGCCCCGGCCGCGGTCTCCGCGCCCACCCCCGCCGCCAGCGCCCCGGCCGCGACCTCCGGCCGGTACACCGTCACTAGTGGCGACACCGTCTCCGGGATCGCCAAGCACTACGGCACCACCAGCTCCGCGATCATCTCCGCCAACGGCCTCAACGCCCGGGCCCTGATCCGGATCGGCCAGGTCCTCACGATCCCGGGTGCGAGCACCGCCGCCCCGGCCGCGACCCAGCAGCTCGTCCCGAGCACGTTCCTGCACTACACGTACTCCTCGGACGTCGTCGGCGCCGCGAACCAGAACAAGGCGACGCTGCTCTCGATGAGCGTCCCGAGCCGGGACGAGATGCGTCAGCTCATCGCTTCCACCGCCCGCTCCATGGGCGTGGACCCCGCGCTCGCGCTCGCCGTCGGCTACCAGGAGTCGGGCTTCGACATGCGCGCGGTCTCCCCCGCCAACGCCGTCGGCGCCATGCAGGTCATCCCCTCCTCCGGGCAGTGGGCCTCCGACCTCGTCGGTCGCCCGATCAACCTCCTCGACCCGAACGACAACGTGGTGGCCGGGGTGGCGATCCTTCGGAGCCTGGTGCGCACCGGCCCGGACCTGCCGTCGGCGATCGCCGGCTACTACCAGGGCGCCGGCTCGGTGCGTCGCAACGGCATGTACGACGACACCCGTCGCTACGTCGCGAACGTCCAGACGCTCATGACACGCTTCAGCTGAGTCAGCGGGTTCCAAGGAGGGCGCCCGTAGACTTCGCACGTGGCCATGACCCTGACCGACCCCATGATCGGCCGCCTGGTCGACGGTCGGTACGAGGTGACCTCGCGCATCGCCCGCGGGGGGATGGCCACCGTCTACCTCGCCCTCGACCGCCGGCTCGACCGTCAGGTCGCGCTCAAGATCATGCACCCGCACCTCGCGGAGGGGCAGGACGTCGTCGCCCGATTCCGGCGGGAGGCCCGGGCCGCCGCACGCCTTGCGCACCCGGGTGTCGTGGGCGTGTACGACCAGGGCAGCGAGGGTGACACGAGCTACCTGACGATGGAGTACGTCGACGGCACGAACCTGCGTAAGGTGCTCTCCGCGCGGGGGGCGCTCCCCCTGGGCGAGGTCATCGACATCACCGAGTCGGTCCTGGACGCCCTCGCCGCCGCCCATCGCGCAGGTCTGGTGCACCGCGACGTCAAGCCGGAGAACGTGCTCGTCGCGAGCGACGGCCGCGTGAAGGTCGCCGACTTCGGGCTGGCCCGCGCCGTCACCGAGGCGACCGCAGCGACCACCGGGACGCTGCTCGGCACGGTCGCCTACCTCTCCCCCGAGATCGTCACCTCCGGCGTCGCCGACGCCCGTGCCGACGTCTACGCCGTCGGCGTCCTGTTCTACGAGATGCTCACCGGCCACCAGCCCTTTCAGGGCGAGACGCCGATCCAGGTGGCCTACAAGCACGTGCACGAGGACCTTCCCGATGCGTCCGACGACATCGCCTGGCTCCCGATCGAGGTGGACGAGCTGATCGCGGCGTTCACGGCGCGCGACCCCGAGGAGCGGCCGGCGGACGCGGGCGCTGCGCTCGACATGCTGCGGCGCATCCGGCACGAGTTCGACGACCACGTCCTGGCGATGCGAGCGGCGGTGCGCCCGGACGAGCTGGACGGACTCATCGACGACGTCGACCGGGCGAGCGCCGACGAGGGTCGGACTCGCTCCGTGCGGGTCAGCAACCATTCCGGCACGATCTCGCTCCCGATCGGGGCGATCAGCACCGAGCGGTCCGAGGCCGCCCCGCCACGCCCGCACCGCAGACGACGACGGGTGCTCGCCGTGCTGGCGGTCCTCCTCCTGGCCCTCACGCTCGGCGGCGGCGCGTCGTGGTACTTCCTGCTCGGCCCGGGCGCTTACATCCAGGCCCCGGACGTCGTCGGTCAGTCCGAGACCCGGGCGTACGCCGCGCTCGAGGCGGAGGGTCTGCACCCGGACGGCACCTCGGACTACCACGACACCGTCCCCGCGGGCGACGTGATCTCCACGGACCCGGGGCCGGGCGAGCGTGTCCCTCGCGACGGAGACGTCGCCGTCCTGGTCTCGCGTGGCATCCTCATGCTCACCGTGCCCAGCGTGGTCACGCTCAGCGAGGAGGACGCTGTCACGGTCCTCACCGAGACAGGGTTCACGGTCGCTCCGGACATCGACCGCCCGTACGCACAGGACGTCGAGGAGGGCATCGCGATCGCGACGACGCCGGCCGCCGAAGCGGTGGTCGCCCACAACACACCCCTCACGCTCAGCGTCTCCGCCGGTCGCCAGCCCATCGAGGTACCGAACGTCGTCGGGGCCGACCAGGACACCGCGATCTCGAACCTCACCGGCGCCGGGGCGGAGCCACAGCTCGGCCCCGCGGCCTACAGCGACACCGTCCCCGAGGGAGACGTCATCTCCCAGACCGTGAAGGGCCCAGCCCTGCGCGGTGACCTCGTGCAGATCGTGGTGTCCCTGGGACCGCAGCTCTTCCCGGTGCCGGACGTCATCGGCATGCAGTACGACAAGGCGGAGGCGCTGCTCGTGGCGGCAGGCTTCGAGGTCAAACGCGAGAACGTCATCGGCGGCATCTTCGGAACCGTGCGGCTGCAGTCGGTGGATGCCGGTGCGACCAAGCCCCGAGGCACCGTCATCACCCTCACCGTCGTCTGACCCGCGCGGACCGGCTCGGCTCACCCCACGTGCGACGAGCGCTACTCCTGGTAGCCGTACCGTTCTTGGCGCCACGCGTCGCCGTGCCGGTGGTAGCCCCGCTTCTCCCAGAAGCCGAGGTCCACCTCACCGGGTCGCAGGTAGTTCCAGCCGCGCAGCCACTTCGGGCCTTTCCACGTGTACAGATGCGGGATCACCAGTCGCATCGGCGCCCCGCGCTCGTCCGTGAGCGGCGCACCGCCGGTGTGCGTGGCCACCAGCGCCCGAGGTGACGCCAGGTCGTCGAGCGGGACGTTCGCGGCGTAGCCGAACTCGGCGAACACGAGGACCTCACGCACGTCGGGCGCCGGCGGGGCCAGCTCGATCACGTCAGCCGCGCGGACGCCCGACCACCGCTGGTCCAGGGCGGTCCACCGCGTGGCGCAGTGCATGTCGGCCAGCTGCTCCGAGGGCGGCAGCGCGAGGATGCGCTCGAGCGAGAAGACGTGCTCCTGGCCGTCGTGCGTCGCACCGCCGACGGTGAACGTCCACCGCTCCGGACGCCGTCGCGGCACCGGTCCGTAGTGCATGATGACCGGCTCGCTGCGCCAGTGCTGGCCCGGGGGTAGCGACCGGTCCGGCGGCAGGTCCGAGGGGGTCGAAGCGCTCAAAGCCTCAGTGCCCCCGCAGCATCTCCGCCACCAGGAACGCCATCTCCAGGGACTGCTGGTGGTTCAGGCGCGGGTCGACGAGTGTCTCGTACCGCCGCGTCAGGGCGACGTCGTCGATCTCCTCGCTGCCGCCGAGCACCTCGGTGACGTCATCACCGGTCAGCTCGACGTGCAGCCCGCCCGGGACCGTACCGAGCGAGCCGTGCACCTCGAAGAAGCCGCGCACCTCGTCGATCACGTCGGTGAAACGACGGGTCTTGTAGCCGTTCGCAGAGGTGATGCCGTTGCCGTGCATCGGGTCGCACACCCACACCACGGGGCGACCGTCCGCCGTGACCTTCTCGACGAGAGCCGGCAGCAGGTCCCGGATCTTGCCGGCACCCATGCGCGTGATGAACGTGAGGCGCCCCGCCTCGCCGTCGGGGTTCAGGCGGTCCATCAGCGCGATGGCGTCCTCAGCCGTCGTGCTCGGCCCGAGCTTGACGCCGATCGGGTTGCGCACGCGCGAGAAGTAGTCGACGTGGGCGCCGTCGAGCTGACGGGTCCGCTCCCCGATCCACAGGAAGTGCGCCGAGCAGTCGTACGGCAGACCCGTGCGTG
This sequence comes from Actinomycetales bacterium, assembly GCA_016649925.1. Classification (GTDB taxonomy): domain Bacteria; phylum Actinomycetota; class Actinomycetes; order Actinomycetales; family Beutenbergiaceae; genus JAENWO01. Next base: position 2,190 of record JAENWO010000157.1, on the reverse strand, counting down.
AGTCGATCCGCGTGAGCGGCCGCTCGTAGTCGAGGAGCAGGCCCTCGTGGCTGGAGAAGAAGTCGACGGTGCGCAGCGCGTCGAAGTCCGCGCCCGCCGCGTGCATGAACCGGATCGCCCGGTCGATCTCGGAGGCGAACGCGTCATACTGCGCGTACGCCGGGTTCTCCATGAAGCCGCGGTTCCACTCGTGCACCTGGCGCAGGTCGGCGAAGCCGCCGCTGGTGAAGGCGCGGATGAGGTTCAGCGTGGTGGCCGAGTTGTGGTAGGCCGACATCAGTCGCTGGGGGTTCGGCACCCGGGCCCGCTCGGTGAACTCGAACCCGTTGATGATGTCGCCCCGGTAGGCCGGCAGCGTCACGCCGTCCCGGGTCTCGACGTCGGAGCTGCGCGGCTTCGCATACTGCCCCGCCATCCGGCCCATCTTGATGACCGGCAGGCTCGCGCCGTAGGTGAGGATCACCGCCATCTGCAGGATCGTCTTGACCTTGTCGCGGATGTTGTCCGCGGTCAGCTGGTCGAACGTCTCGGCGCAGTCGCCGCCCTGCAGGAGGAACGCCTCACCGCGGGACGCGGCGGCGAGCCGCTCGCGCAGGTTGTCCGCCTCACCCGCGAAGACGAGCGGAGGCTGGGCGGCGAGCTCCCCCGTGACCTCCTTCAACGTGGTCGCATCGGGCCACGCCGGCTGCTGATCGGCTCGCAGGGTGCGCCAGCGGTCCAGGCCGGCCAGGACGTCGGGATCGGGAAGAACGCTCACGGGGCCAAGGATAGGCCCGTGCGGTCCCGCCCCCGGCCACGTGGCCGGAGGACGGGACCGGGCTGCGCCGAGCCGCCGGTCAACCTGCCGATCCGGTCCTTGCGTGCGCGGCGGCAGGCGCGGGGACGAGCTCCTGGCCGATGCCGGCGAGGAGCTCGCCGAACCACGGCACGGAGGTGTCGAAGGCCTTGCCACCGGCGATCCGGGAGAACGCGACCGCGGTCAGCGCGTCGCCGTTCTCCTCGTCGTGCCCGATCACACCGGACTGCCCCGAGATGGCGGTCTGGACGGCGAGGTCGGTCATCGACTTGATGAGGGCGAGGTCCTCGTCGTTGGCGCGTGCGGAACGGGAGAAGTACCCGCTCTTCTGCACCATCGTCTTCTCGGCGCCGATGAGGTCGGCGAACTGCTTCGCGAACCAGGCGCCGGGGTTGATGGTGTCGAGCTTGACGTGACCGAACGGGTCGCGCTGAACCTCCTCGCCGGAGGCCTCGAGCTGGGCGATGATCTCCGGCCCGCCGGCCCCCTCGGAGAGGAAGATGTTCACGTTGCCGATCTCGTCCATGATCCCGCGCAGGCGTTCGGCCTCGCTCTTCATGTCGAGCTTGAGCTCGGGCAGGAACACGGCGTGGATGTCCCAGCGCTCCTGCGAGAGGCCGAGCGCGGGGTTCCACTCCTGGGTCACCAGCCACTCGCGGTACTTCGCGGCGGCAGCGGCGGTGAGCCAGCCGCAGTGCCGGCCCATCACCTCGTGGACGATGAGCATCCGCGGGTTCGAGCGGTGCTCACCGATGATGTTCTGGGCGAAGATGCTCGCCTGCTCCGCCGCGCTGATGGCCCCGAGCGACTGCCTGATCGGGATGATGTCGTTGTCGACCGTCTTCGGCAGCCCGACGACCGTCAGGTGGTAGCCGTTCTCCTCGAGGTAGGCGGCGAGGTCCGCGGCGGTGATGTTCGTGTCGTCGCCGCCGATCGTGTGCAGTACGTCGACCTTGTCCTTGCGCAGCTGCTCCGCTGCCACCTGGAGGGGATCCTGGCCCTTCTGCACCAGGCCCCGCTCGACGAGGTTCTTCGCGTTCGTCAGCTTGACGCGGCTGTTGCCGATCGGGCTGCCGCCGAACCGGTGCAGGAGGTGCGCCTTCGCCCGCGCCTCCTCGCCGATCACGGTCGAGGTGCCGGTCAGCAGGCCGTGGTAGCCATACTGGTAGGCGATGATCTCCGCGTCGGGCAACACCTCGGTGTAGCGCTGCACGAGGCCGCCGACGGCGGAGGACAGGCACGGCGCGAAGCCACCGGCGGTGAGCAGGGCGATCCGGTGGATCGGCTGTGTCTGGGTCATCGTGAAGCCTTTCGCTTGCGGAGGGGGGTCGTGTCATCGGCGCCCCGGCGCAACCGGGACGCGGTCGTGCTGATGCTACTGAGCGGATCCCGTG
>JAENWO010000409.1 GCA_016649925.1 Actinomycetales bacterium | reverse complement strand
TCACAAGTCAAGCATGCGCAGATCGGCTGCGGCCGGCCATGGGACCTACGGCTCAGGTGTGCGTGCTCGATGCTGGAGGCTACTCGCCATGCTGGAGGCTACTCGCCATGCTGGAGGCTACTCGCCCCGGCGGGCCGACAACCGGCCGCAGATCAGGCCCAGCAGGGCCAGGGCCTCCGCGCCCAGCCGGCGGGTCAGCTCCCCCGCCGCCAGGGCTCGCCCCAGCGGGGCGGCCTGACCGGACCAGAGCGACATGAAGTCGGCCGAGCCGCCCGGCTCCGACGCGGCCCGCAACGGTGCCAGAGCGCCGCCCGCGAGGGGGAAGCGCGGTGCCAGGTCGCTGATCGGCCCGAGCTCGCGCACAGCTCGGTTGAGCATGCCCCGCGCGGGGCGACCGGTGAACACGTTGGTCACGGCGGTGCCGTCGCTGGTGGCGGCTGCCAGTGCGGCCCGGTGGAGCGGAGAGACCCGTGCCTCGGGGCAGAACAGGTAGGCCGTACCGAGCTGCACGGCTGACGCTCCCAGGGCGAGCGCTGCCACGATGCCGCGTGCGTCGCCGATCCCGCCGGCCGCGATCACGGGCACCTCGACGGCGTCGACCACCTGTGGGACGAGCGCGAACGTGCCCACCTGGGTGCTCACGTCCGCCGTCAGGAACATCCCCCGGTGGCCGCCGGCCTCGACGCCCTGGGCGATGACCGCGTCGCACCCACGATCCGCGAGCCAGCGCGCCTCCTCGACCGTTGTGGCCGAGCCGATCACGCGCGAGCCGGTCGCGCGGACCCGCTCGAGCAGCGCCTCGTCGGGCAGCCCGAAGTGGAAGCTGACCACCTCGGGCCGGAACTCCTCCACCAGCTCGCACGACGCCGCGTCGAACGGGGCCCGGCTCGACGCCGGCTGCGGTGCCTGCGGATCCAGCCCGAGCTCGCCGTAGTACGGCGCGAGCTTCGCCTTCCAGCGGGCCTCACGACCGGCGTCGGGCGTCGGCTGCTGATGACAGAAGAAGTTGAGGTTGACCGGCCGCGTGGTCCGAGCGCGGATCCAGGCCAACTCCTCGCACGTCCGCTCCCTGGTCAGGAGGGCGCACGGCAGCGAGCCCAGCCCCCCGGCCTCCGACACGGCGACCACCATGTCCCCGAGCACGGGGCCGGCCATCGGCGCCTGGACGATCGGGAGGTCGATCCCGAAGAGGGCCAGGATCCGGTCATCGGGCCATCCGGTCACGTTTCCTCCTCCCGCGCTCCCATCATGCGGCGCGACGCCTCGTTCCACATCCGGTAGGCGTCGGCGTCACACCGCCCGTTCGAGTTCCGTCCCACCCGGCACGGACGCCGGGCTCGCGGCCTCGGCGAAGGTACCCCGCCAGCGGGAGATGGTGCGCATGACGTGGTAGATGATCAGCGCCGCGGCGGTGCCGAGGGCGATGCCCTCGAAGCTGAGGTCGCCGGCCGTCCATGTGTAGTTCGCGATGCCGATGATCAGGGCGATGCCCGCCGTCGTGAGGTTCACCGGGTCGGAGAAGTCGACCTCGTTCTGCACCCAGATCCGCGCCGAGCACGCCGATCATGCCGTAGAGCACCGTGGCCGCCCCGCCGAGGACACCCGCCGGGACCGTGTTGATGATCTCGCCGAACTTCGGGGAGAGGCTCAGCACGAAGGCGAACCCGGCCGCGACGGCGTAGGCCGCCGTCGAGTAGACGCGGGTGGCGGCCATCACCCCGATGTTCTCGGCGTACGTCGTCGTGCCCGAACCGCCGCCGAACCCGGCGAGGGTGGTGGCGAGGCCGTCGGCGAGGAGGGCACGCCCGGTGACCTCGTCGAAGTTCTGACCGGTCATCGCCGCCACGGACTTGACGTGCCCGATGTTCTCCGCGATCAGCACCAGCACCACGGGCACGAACAGGCCGAGCACGCTCGGGTCGAACGTCGGCGCCGTGAAGTGCGGCAGGCCGACCCAGTCCGCCATCGCCACGTCGGTGAAGTCGATCTCGCCCCGCACCATGGCGACGGCGTAGCCGACGAGCACGCCGAGCAGGATCGACAGACGGCCGAGGATCCCGCGGAACAGGACCGTGATGAGGACGATCGAGCCGAGCGTCACGAGCGAGGTGATCGGGGCGACCTTGACGTTGTTCCAGGCCGCCGGGGCCAGGTTGAAGCCGATCAGGGCGACGATGGTCCCGGTGACCGCCGGTGGCATGACGACGTCGATCCACTTCGCGCCCGCGACGTGCACCACGAGGCCCACGATCGCGAGCAGGACGCCGACCACCACGATGCCGCCGAGGGCCGTCGACATGCCCTTGGTGCCCATCACGGCGCCGATGGGTGCGATGAACGCGAAGCTCGACCCGAGATAGCTGGGGAGCCGGTTCCCGGTGATGAGCAGGAAGAGCGCCGTGCCGATCGCCGAGAAGAACAGCGTGGTGGCCGGTGGGAACCCGGTGAGCAGAGGGACCAGGAACGTCGCACCGAACATGGCGACCACGTGCTGGGCGCCGATCCCGATCGTGCGAGGCCAGCTGAGGCGCTGATTCGGGCCGACCACCTCACCGGGCTCGTTGGTCCTGCCGTCGCGGTACAGCGTCCAGCCGTTCACCTGCGCTCCTTCTGCGATGGGCAGTTCCGGGGGTGATGGTAGCGACGACGGCCGACCCCTGCCTCACGCGTCCGGGGACACGATCTGCGCCACCACGGCACGGACCGGCGCGGCATACAGCTCGGGGAACGACGGGGACACCACTCCGGTCGCAGCGCAGCCACGGCGTCGGCGTCGGCAACAGCGCCGGCGCCGGCAACAGCGCCAGCGCCGGCCTCGACGACGTCGAGCGCCTCGCTGACCGCCTCTCGAGCTGCGCTCAGGACCCGGAGCGGCTCGGCGCAGCCGGCTCGCGGGATCCTGCCGATGCCGCCACCGCGGGCTCCCACCTGAGAGGATCGCCGTCGTCAGGAAGTCGTCAGAAAAGAGTCGTCAGGAAGTCGTCAGAAAAGAGGAGCGCCATGGCTGTCCCCGAGTTCATCACCGCCCTGCGTACGCGCGTGGGTACCGCGCTCCTCTGGATGCCGGG
>JAENWO010000572.1 GCA_016649925.1 Actinomycetales bacterium | reverse complement strand
TCGCGTCGCGCCCGGGGGTGCCCGGGCCGGGGAGCATTCTGCCCCTCTCCCGGAATAAAGCGGGTGTTGACTGACCGCATGCCTCTCACCGGTGAGTACGAGCCGAGCCCCCAGAAGTGGGTGCGCGACCAGGTCGAGCTGTACGAGAGCTCGGGCGGCACGCAGGGCGTGACCCTGCGTGGCCGACCCGTCGTCGTCCTGACCACGGTTGGCGCGAAGTCCGGCAAGTTGCGCAAGATCGCGCTCATGCGGGTCGAGCACGACGGGACCTACGCCGTCGTCGCCTCGCTGGGCGGTGCCCCCAAGAATCCGGTCTGGTACTACAACGTCCCGACCCACCCGCACGTCGAGCTCCAGGACGGCCCGAGTTGCTGGGACATGACCGCGCGTGAGGTCACCGGCGGCGAAAAGGCGGAGTGGTGGAAGCGGGCGGTCGAGGCCTACCCGCCCTACGCGGCCTACCAGCGCAAGACCGAGCGCAAGATCCCGGTCTTCGTCCTCGAGCCCGACGACGCCACGACCACCACCACCGCAACGTCCGAGCCGTGACGCCCTATAGCCCGGCAACGCTCGGACGTTGCGGTGGGGCGAGTGGGCGCTGACGGGATGGGCGCCAGCGACCTGGCCGGCGTCGTCAAACGGCGCCTCGCGAACGTCCTCCTGACAGGCGAACGCCTGGCCGGCCCGGAGGACGTGGTCCGCCACCTCACCGCCGTGCAGTCCCAGGACTACGCCCCGGCGCTGTGGTCCCTCGGACAGCGGTCGGTTACCGACGGCAGCGCGCCCGACGTCACTGCGCCGGACGGCACGACGCCCGAAGACGCCGTGCACGCCGCGTTCCAGGTCGGCCGCATCCTGCGCACTCACGTGCTGCGGCCGACCTGGCACTTCGTGCTGTCCGAGGACATCCGCTGGATACTCGCGCTCACGGCGCCGCGGGTGCACCAGCTGAATGCGTACTACTACCGCCAGCTGGGCCTCGACGACGCGGCCTTCGCCCAGTCACAGGACGTCCTCGTCGGTGCGCTGGCCGGCGGCGCGCACCTCACCCGCGCGCAGATCACCACGGCCTTCGCCGCCGCCGATCTGCCGACGTCCGGCCTGGGTTTCGCCTATGTCCTCTTGCACGCCGAGCTCGATGGCCTGATCTGCTCCGGAGCGATGGTCGGCCGCCGACACACCCATGCGCTCCTCGCCGAGCGGGCTCCGGCCGGTCGGGTGCTCTCGGACGAAGAGGCCCTCGCCGAGCTCACCCTGCAGTACTTCACGAGTCACGGGCCCGCGACGGCCAAGGACCTGCACTGGTGGTCGAGCCTTACCCTCAAGAACATCGCCGCGGGCATCGCGCTGGTCGGCGACCGCCTCGAGCACACCGAGGTCGACGGACTCAAGTTCTTCTCCGCACCGCCGACGACGCCGGAGCCGGCCCGGGCGGGGCCCTCGCCCCGGCTCCACCTCATCCAGGGCTACGACGAGTACGTGGTCGGCTACACCGAGAGCAAGCGCCTGCTGCTCCCCTCCGGGCCCGCGCGCGCCGGCGCCCCCGAGAGCAACCGCTTCAACCTGCTCGTCCTGCTCGACGGCGCGGTCGTCGGGGAGTGGAAGCGGACACTCC
>JAENWO010000213.1 GCA_016649925.1 Actinomycetales bacterium | reverse complement strand
GGCTAACCCGACCCGTGGTGCTGGGCCGAGCAGGTCGCCACCGCACTACGGACCCTCATGAAAGAAGTCGACCAGGCCAAGACAGCCGGCCACCCCGCGATCGCCGCCGACGTCCGCACCGAACAGCGGCGCCTGATCAGCCACGGCGCCATCATCGGCGCCAGCGCCGTCCCGGCCAACAAGATCGAACAAAAGCACCGGGCCCTGGCTCGGCGGCTCAACAAGCGACTCGACGACTACCTACGCTTCACCACCGACTTCACGGTGAGCGCGGATAACAACGCGGCTGAGCGGCAAATCCGGATGGCCAAAATCCGGCAGAAGATCTCCGGCTGCATGCGCACCCTCAAAGGCGCCCAAGACTTCGCCGCCATCCGCTCCTACACCGCCACCGCCAACAAGCACGGCCTCACCATGCTCCACGCCCTCACCCGCCTGACCAGCCACGACATCTGGTACCCCGCCACCACCTGACCAGTTACCTTCGATGAGCAGATCGCTGCCGACCCCGCCTTGTTCACGGGCTGGGGCGATCAGCGATTGACGAACGAGGCGAAGAAGGTCGCCTACCGCCTGGATGCTGAGTCGGTGGTGCGCCGTGCCCGCAAGGCCGAGACCCAGCGGTGCGTGACAGTCCGCCCCGCCCCGGACACGATGACCTATCTCACGGGGCTCCTGCCGGTCACTCAGGGCGTCGCCGTGTACGCGGCGCTCTCCCGGGAAGCAGATTCCTGCCGGGCCCAGGGAGATCAACGCTCTCGGGGACAGATCATGGCCGACACGCTCGTCGAGCGGGTCACCGGCCAGACCACCGCCAGCGATGTGCGCGTCGAGGTCCAGGTGGTCATGGCCGACATCGCGCTGTTCTCCGGGGGCGACGAGCCCGCGCAGGTCACGGGCTGCGGAACTGTGCCGGCCGCGTGGGCTCGAGACCTCGTCTCGCGCGCCTTGACGACGACGCCCACTTCTGCGCCACCCGGAGCCCATCCCGCGCCGCCGGGACGAGATCCCGCGGCCGCGGGCGGCACCGGCATACCTGGACACGGCTCGGACGGGACGGATGTGTGGATTCGACGCCTGTACTGCGACCCCACGGGTCGTCAGTTGGTGGCAATGGACTCCCGTGCCCGTCGGGCACCGGCCGGGCTCGCACGGTTCATCACCGCCAGGGACCAGAGCTGCCGCACACCCTGGTGCGACGCCGCGATCCGACACATCGACCACATCACCGCACGTGCTGACGGGGGTCCGACCGACGAGGCGAATCTGCAGGGCCTGTGTGAGGCCTGTAACTACACCAAGCAGGCTCCGGGCTGGTCTGCACGCGCCGTCCCGGCAACCGACGATCCTCTGCGGCAACGCATCGGCCGAACGCGCAACGCTCAGAGCCGCCGGCGCAAGCGCCGCCGAGCAACGAGTTCGAAAGCCGCGAGCCCGAAGGGCCGGCGCTACCGATTCGCCCGGGAGTGGCACGAGGTCATCACGACCACCCCGACGGGCCACAGCTACAGGTCCTCCGCACCACCGCCCGTCGGCAGCCCGCCAGGTCGTACCAGCCCGGCCATCCCCACCGGCGCGGCCGCGACCGAGCGAGGCCAGATCAGCGCCCTCGAGGAATTCATGGCCCGCATGCTCGACAGCGCCGCCTGACACTGCCGCTACCGCAGCGCCAGCCGCCTGCGCTGGCGAAGCAGGACCGCCCCGAGTCGCCGTGGCGGCCCCGAGTCGCCGTGGCGGCCCCACCCACCCGGCCGACGGGACGCCGTCGGGCAGGTCAGGAACTGGCCACCTTCGCAGCAGCGGCCACCGTCGCACCGGGCACGATCACGGCGTCGACGAGGTCGGACACCCACCCGATGAGCGCCTCGTCGCGCAGCGGCCGTCCACCCACCCGGGACGTCGTCGGGGCCGGGACGAGGATTGCACGCACCGCCGGCTTGAGGATGGTGCCGGGGTAGAGCCGCTTGAGCCGCAGCTGCGCCGACTCGGCCAGGTCCACCGCGGCAAAGCGGACGAACTTGCCCTGCGCGGTGATCTCGGAGAGCCCCGCCGCGCGAGCCCGAGCCCGAAGGGACGCGACCGCGAAAAGCCGCTCCACCGGCTCGTGCACCGGTCCGTACCGGTCGGTCAGCTCCTCACGCACCGTGGTGATCGCCGCCTCGTCCCCCGCCTGAGCCACCTTCGTGTAGGCCTCCAGGCGCAGCCGCTCGTGCGCGATGTAGTCACGCGGCAGGTGCGCGTCGATCGGCAGCTCGATCTTGAGGTCGGCGAGCTCGGCGATCTCCTCCCCGCGGTAGGCGGCCACCGCCTCGGAGACCATCCGCACGTAGAGGTCGAAACCGACGCCGGCGATGTGCCCGGACTGCTCGCCGCCGAGCAGGTTCCCGGCCCCGCGGATCTCCAGGTCCTTCATCGCCACCCGCATGCCTGCGCCGAGGTCGGTGTACGCCGCGATCGTGCGCAGCCGCTCGTGCGCCGTCTCGGTCAGGGGGCGCTCCGGGGGGTAGAGGAAGTACGCGTACGCCCGCTCGCGCCCACGCCCGACGCGTCCCCGCAGCTGGTAGAGCTGGGAGAGTCCGAGCACGTCGGCGCGCTCCACGATGAGGGTGTTCGCGTTCGAGATGTCCAGGCCCGTCTCGATGATCGTGGTGCAGACGAGCACGTCGAACCGCTTCTCCCAGAAGTCCACGATGACCTGCTCGAGCTGGCCCTCACGCATCTTCCCGTGGGCGACGGCGATGCGTGCGTCGGGCACCAGCTCGGCGAGCTTCGCCGCGGCCCGGTCGATGGACTCGACCCGGTTGTGCACGTAGAAGACCTGGCCCTCTCGCAGCAGCTCGCGCCGGATCGCGGCGGAGATCTGCCTCTCCTGGTAGGCGCCCACGAACGTCAGCACGGGGTGCCGCTCATCGGGCGGGGTCGCCAACGTGGACATCTCCCTGATCCCCGTGATCGCCATCTCGAGCGTGCGCGGGATGGGGGTGGCGCTCATCGCGAGGACGTCGACGTTCGTCCGCAGCTGTTTGAGTGTCTCCTTGTGCTCGACGCCGAAGCGCTGCTCCTCGTCCACGACGACGAGACCGAGGTCCTTGAACTTCACCTCACCGGTGATCAGACGGTGGGTGCCGATGACGACGTCGACGGTTCCGTCCCGCACGCCGTCGCGCACCGCAGCAGCCTCGGGGTCGGTCTGGAAGCGGGACAGCGCCTTGACCACCACGGGGAAGCCGGAGTATCGCTCGGAGAACGTCTCGAGGTGCTGCTGCACGAGCAGCGTCGTCGGCACCAGGATGGCGACCTGCTTGCCGTCCTGCACCGCCTTGAACGCGGCGCGGACCGCGATCTCCGTCTTGCCGTACCCGACGTCGCCGCAGATCAGGCGGTCCATCGGCACGGACTTCTCCATGTCCGCCTTCACCTCGTCGATCGTCACCACCTGGTCGGGCGTCTCGACGAACGCGAACGCGTCCTCGAGCTCGGCCTGCCAGGGCGTGTCCGGGGAGAACGTGAAGCCCTTCGTGGCCATCCGGGCGGAGTAGAGGCGGATCAGCTCGCCGGCGATCTCCTTGACCGCCTTGCGCGCGCGCCCCTTCGTCTTGGCCCAGTCCGAGCCGCCCAGCCGGCTCAGGGAGGGGGACTCCCCGCCGGTGTATTTCGTCACCTGGTCCAGGGAGTCGCTCGGCACGTAGAGCCGGTCACCCGGCTGGCCCCTCCTCGAGGCCGCGTACTCGATGACGAGGTACTCGCGGGTGGCGGCCGTCGCCCCGACGCCCACCGTGCGCTGCAGCAGCTCGACGAACCGCCCGACGCCGTGCTGCTCGTGGACCACGAGGTCACCCGGGCGCAGCGCGAGGGGGTCGACGACGTTGCGCCGCTTGGAGGGCATGCGACGCATGTCCTTCGTGGAGGTGCCCGGCCGGCCGGTCAGGTCGGACTCGGTGAAGATCGCGAACCGCAGCTCGGGGGCGACGAAGCCGCGACCGATGCTCGCCGTCGTCACGAGCACGATGCCGGACGTGGGCAGGTGCGGGTCCTCGGAGTCGTACGCGTCGCCGTCGGCCGGGTCGACGGAGGCGACGAGCCGGGCCGGGACGCCCGCGCCGAGGAGCTGCTCCACCATCCGCCGCGCCGGACCGGGGCCCTCCGTGACGAGGACGAGCCGCCAGGAGGCAGTGGTCAGGTCGCGCAGGTCGGCGACCGCGTGCTCGACGTCGCCGCGGTAGCCCTCGACGTCGCGCGTGGCGATCGTGACGGTCGGAACCTCACCGGCGACGTCGGCCGAGGAGCTCTCGGTAAACCCCTCGAGCTCGGCGTCGCTGGCGAACGAGCCGAGCGTCCACCAGCCCAGCCCTCGCCGCAGCGCGACGTCCCGGGCCTGGGCCAGGGTGGCGAACGACGCCTCGGACAGGTCGAGCGGCGTGCTCGCGCCCGCCGCCGCGGACGTCCAGGCCGCGGCGAGGAACTCCTCGGTGGTGGCCACCAGGTCGTGCGCCCGACGGCGGACCCTCTCCGGGTCGTCAATGACCAGGAGGGAGTCCGCCGGCACGAGCTCCAGCACCGACTCCAGATGGTCCACCAGGGCCGGGGCAAGGGACTCCATGCCCTCGACGGCGATCCCCTGGCTGACCTTCTCCAGCATCTCGGAGGCCCCGGGCAGACGCTCGACGAGCGCTGCGGCGCGCGCACGCACCTCGTCCGTGAGCAGGATCTCCCGGCAGGGTGGGGCCCACATGCCGTCCTCGGCGATCTCCAGCGAGCGCTGGTCCGCCGCGGAGAACCAGCGGATCTCCTCGACCTCGTCGCCCCAGAACTCGATCCGCTGTGGATGGTCCTCCGTCGGGGCGAACACGTCGAGGAGGCCGCCCCGCACGGCGAACTCGCCGCGGCGCTCGACCATGTCCACCCGGGTGTACGCCGCCCCGACGAGGCGCTCGACGACGTCTCCCATCGGGGCGGTCTCACCCGCCCGCAGCGCCACCGGCTCGAGCTCGCCCAGCCCCGCGACCACCGGCTGGAGGAGCGCCCGCACGGGCATGATCAGCACCTGGATCGGGTGGCTGGACCCGGCGGCGCCGCCGCTCGTCGCCTCCTTGCCCACTGCCTGCGCGCCCACCGCCTGCGCGCCCACCGC
>JAENWO010000312.1 GCA_016649925.1 Actinomycetales bacterium | reverse complement strand
GGCGTACGGGCTCGGCTGGATCAACGGCGGTGACCGGTTCGAGTACGTCGGACCGCGTCTCACCCTCGGCGACGAGCTGCGATCGCGTCTGCAGTTCACGGCGGTGAGAGAGAAGCGTGGGCGCAGCGGGTCGCTGGCCATTCTCACCTTCGTGACTGATTTCGTCCGCCCGGACGGACTCCCGGCGGTGCGACACATCGGGACGAGGATCCGGCGATGAACGACGCCAGCGCCGAGCGCTTCGAGCGCACCCATACCGCGTCCGTGCGCACCCTCGTCCAGTACGCCGGGGCCAGCGGGGACTTCTACGAGATGCACTACGACCTGCCGTTCGCGCAGGAGCGTGGCCACCCGGAGCTGTCCGTCCACGGGCTGCTGAAGGCGGCCTGGCTCGGGCAGATGGTGGACGACTGGTTCGGTGGTCGGGGCCGCATCGTCTCGTTCGAGGTCTCCTACCGAGGCATGGACTTCCGCAACCAGCCGGTGACGTGCGGCGGCGAGGTGACGCGGCGGGACGGTTCGATGGTCGAGCTCGCGCTGTGGACGAGAAACGCCGGCGGCGACACCACGACGACCGGTGCCGCCGTGATCGAGCTCGACGACCCCTGAGGGAGTGACGCATGACCTTGGACGAGATCAGGACGCTAACGGCACGGCTGGGCCACCCGGTCGTAACCGGAGAGCCGGAGTCGACGGCACGATTCCCCGACGGACGCAGGTATCGCATCGAGATCCCGAGCTGCGAAGGGTCGGCGGTGATGGCGGCCGTGCTCGACGAGGCCGCCACCCGCGGCGTACGGATCGACCGCATCTCCCAGGGCAGCGGCATCATGATGCTCACCGACGACGAGATCCGCGACATGGTCCGGCTCGGCAGCGAGCACGACCTGGAGGTGTGCCTCTTCCTCGGCCCCCGCGGCGCCTGGGACATAGGTGGGCAGGCGAAGGTCTCCGCTGCGGTCGGCGGCGCCGCGCGCGGCAACGCGTCGGTCGCGGCCTCGCTCGCCGACGCCGTACGCGCGTGCGACCTCGGGGTGCGGAGCCTGCTCGTCGGCGACCTCGGCGTGCTCGAGCTGCTCGGGCGGATGAAGACCGAGGGGAGCCTCCCGACCGACCTGGTCCTGAAGACGTCGGTGCTGATGCCGCTGGGCAACGGGCCGACCGCGGCGCTCTACGAACGGATCGGTGCTACGAGCCTCAACGTGTCGACCGACCTCACCATCGGACAGCTCGCCGAGATCCGGGCGGCGACGACCTCGCCGATCGACATGTACATCGAGGTCCCCGACGACCAGGGCGGCAGCGTCCGGATGTACGAGGTGGCCGAGGTCGTCCGGGTCGCAGCACCCGTCTACCTCAAGCTGGGCGTGCGCAACGCGCCGAACATCTACCCCGCCGGGGAACACGTCGCGGCCCTGGCCGCGAACCTCGGGCGGGAGCGCGTACGCCGGGCCGAGCTCGTCCTGCGGCTGCTGGCCGAGCTGGCGCCCGAGCTCGTCGAGACCCCGGGCACCGCGCCCGCCGGGGTGTCCTCATGACGGTCGGTCCGCTGCTCGTCCCGCTGCGCGGCGTCGCACCGGTCGTCGAACCGGGTGCCTGGCTCGCGCCCAACGTGGTGCTCGTGGGCCGGGTCACAGTCCGCGCCGGCGCCAGCATCTGGTTCGGCGCGGTGCTGCGGGCCGAGGAGGGGACGATCGAGGTCGGGCCCGACGCCAACATCCAGGACAACTGCGTCCTCCACACCGACGACGGGCTGCACCTCAGCGTCGGCCGCAACACCTCGGTCGGCCATGGCGTCGTGCTGCACGGATGCGCGATCGGCGACGTGGTGGTGGGGATGGGGTCACGGGTGCTCAACGGGGCGCGCGTCGGCTCCGAGTCGCTCCTCGCCGCCGGCGCGGTCGTGCTCGAGGGCAGGGAGTCGCCTCCCAGGTCGCTCCTCGCCGGCGTCCCGGCCAAGGTCCGCGGCGAGCTCGACGACGAGAAGGTCGAGTCCCTCCGGGAGAACGGGCGGATCTACCAGCGGCTTCGTGACGAGTACCAGCTGGCGCAGCCGTGGACGAGCACCACGTGAGCGGGGACGCGCTCCACGAGCTCCTGGCCGCGTTGCCCGAGGACGCAGTCGTCGTCGACCCGGCCACCGTCGAGAACCACCGACGCGACCGGGCGGAGCTCTGCCCGGCCGGCTCGCCGCTCGCGCTGGTGCGGCCACGAACGACAGAGCAGGTGCAGACCGTCATGCGGTGGGCGACCCGGCACCGGGTGTCCGTGGTGCCGCAGGGGGCGCGCACGGGCCTCTCCGGAGGAGCCAACGCAGTGGACGGCTGCCTGCTGCTGTCGCTGGCCCGGATGGACGCCATCATCGAGGTCGACCCCCTCGACCAGGTCGCCGTCGTCCAGCCCGGCGTCGTCAACGCGGACCTGTCGCGGGCGGCCCTCGAGTCCGGTCTGTTCTACCCCCCGGACCCGTCGTCCTGGGAGGAGTCGACCATCGGCGGCAACATCGCCACCAACGCCGGCGGCCTCTGCTGCGTGAAGTACGGCGTCACCGGGGACTTCGTGCGCGGCCTCGAGGTCGTGCTCGCCGACGGCGAGGTCATCCGTACCGGCCGCCGCACGGTCAAGGGAGTCGCCGGCTACGAGCTGACCAAGCTGCTCGTCGGCTCGGAGGGAACGCTCGGCGTCATCACCCAGGCCACCCTGTCGCTGCGGCCGGCGCCCGAGGAGGCGCTGACGATGGTGGCACTCTTCGACGCGGTGCCGCCCGCCCTCGAGGCGTCCGTGCAGATCATGTCGTCCGGCGTACGCCCCTCGCTGCTCGAGTTCCTCGACGGGCCCTCCATCGCCGCCATCCAGGCCTACCGCGACATGGGCCTGTCTGAGTCCGCGCAGGCGATGCTGCTGATGCAGTCCGACCGCGGACCCCTCGCCGTCGATGACGTCGCAGCCATGGGAGAGCTGTGCGAGCGACTCGGTGCCGTCGAGGTGGCCGTCGCGAGCGACCGGGAGGAGTCGGAGCTGCTGCTCGCCGCTCGACGGATGATCAACCCCGCGGTCGAGAAGGTCGGCGCGAGCTTCGTCGACGACGTCGCGGTGCCGCGGGCCCGGCTCATCGACCTGCTCGACGGCATTGCCAGGATCGCCGCCGACCACGACGTGCAGATCATGTGCCCGGGGCACATCGGGGACGTCAACATGCACCCGCACGTGGTGTTCGACCGCGGCGACGACGCGGCCGCCGCCCGGGCCGCGGACGCCTTCGGAGCGATCATGCAGCTGGCCCTGGAGCTCGGCGGGACCATCACCGGTGAGCACGGCGTGGGAACGCTGAAGCGGCCGTGGCTCGAGCAGGAGCTCGGCACGGTGGGGTTGCGCCTGCAGCAGCGGGTCAAGGCCACGTTCGACCCGCTCGGCATCCTCAACCCCGGCAAGGTCGTGTGACCCACTCGTGACCCGTGACGCGATCGCCGGGAGACCACAGCACAGCACCAACACATCACAGGAGACGATGCATGACTGATCCGATGGACGTCCTGGCCCCCGAGCACCGGCGGCTCCGGATCGGCGACGCGTGGCGCGACGCCACGGGCGGGGCGACCTTCCCCGTCGAGGACCCGGCCACGGGCGAGGTCATCGCCGAGGTGCCCGACGCCGGCGTCGAGGACGGGCTCGCCGCACTCGACGCAGCGTGCGAGGCGCAGGCGCCCTGGGCGACGACCCCGCCACGGAAACGGTCGGAACTGTTGACGGCGACCTACCGGGCGCTGACCGAGCGGTCCGAGGAGGTCGCTCGGTTGATCACGCTGGAGATGGGCAAGCCGCTCGCCGAGGCCCGGGGCGAGGTGGCCTACGGCGCCGAGTTCTTCCGCTGGTTCGCCGAGGAGGCGGTGCGTGTGGAGGGGCGCTACAACGTCGCTCCCGCGGGGGGCTACCGCATCCTCACCGTGCCCAAGCCCGTCGGGCCGTGCGTCTTCGTGACGCCGTGGAACTTCCCGCTGGCCATGGGAGCG